>DATHPT010000334.1:0-32593 GCA_035483615.1 Solirubrobacteraceae bacterium
GCTTCCGGAGGTCGAGACGATCAGGCGCCAGCTGGCGCCACTGGTGGAGGGACGCACGCTTGAGCGTGTGAGGATCCTCGACGCGCGCTGGAGCCGGCCCCTGGCGCCGAGCGAACTGGCCGATGCACTCGAGGGACGGCAGGTGCAGAAGCTCGGCAGGCGCGGCAAGTACCTCGTGTGGAGCCTCAGCGACGACGTGCACCTGGCTCAGCACCTGCGCATGACGGGAACGGTGCTGTTCGATCCGGATCCCGAGCCGGCGCACGTGCGGGTGCGGATCGAGCTCGACGGAAAGCACATGCTCGCGATCGCCGACCCGCGCCGGTTCGGCACGGGTGAGCTGCTGCTCGGCGGCGAGGCCCTGGATGCGTTCTTCGACGCCCGCCTCGGGCTGGAGCCCTTCGACGAGGGCTTCACAGTGGAGCATCTGATGGAGCTCGCCCACGGGCGCAGCGCTCCGATCAAGGCGTTCCTGCTCGACCAGCGACGGGTGGCGGGCGTCGGGAACATCTACGCCGACGAGGCTCTGTACCGGGCCGGCATCCACCCGCTCACCCCGACCGGACGGTTGAGCGCCGAGCAGCACGAGCGGCTGCGCGAGGCGGTGATATGGGCGCTGGAGGCCGGTATCGAGGCGCGAGGGGCCACGATCGACGACTTCCGCCACGTCGACGGAGTGTGGGGATCCTTTCAGGACCGCTTCCAGGTGCACCGGCGCGAGGGCGAGCCATGCCCGCGCTGCGGAGCCACGATCGTGAAGATGGTGGCGGCGGGACGGGGGACCTACGTGTGCGAGACCTGCCAGCCGCCCCCGCGCCGCGGGGCGCTCAAGCGGCCGGCTGCTAGGCGGCCAGCAGCTCGTCGAGGCGCCCGCTCTCGAGAGCGCTGAGCGTCTCTGAGAAGCCGCCAAGCAGCTCCTCGCCGACCAGGACCTGGGGGAAGGTCATCATCCCCGTGCGCCCGGCCAGCTCGACGCGCCCGGCGGCGTCCTTGGAGAGGTTCACCTCGGAGAACTCAAGGCCACGCGAGCGCAGCAAGCCCTTCACGCGTGCGCAGAAAGAGCACGGCTCGGTCGTGTAAACAGTGATCTGACTCTTTGTTTGACTCATTACTTCATAAAGTATAGAAACGGGTTGGGGGCTGCCGAGAGGGCGATTCCCACGATCCGGCGGCTCCGCCGAGCATGATCCTAGACTCGTCCAGGCTATGCCCGGACTGGTCAAGACCGAAGCGGTGGTCCTGCGCTCGATGCGCTATGGCGAGGCCGATCGGATCCTGCACATATACACGCCCGGGCGCGGTCGGGTGAGCGCGATCGCCAAGGGCGTGCGCCGTGCGCGCAGCCGCTTCGGGGGCCGGCTGGAGCCCTTCTTCCGTCTGCGGATCGAGCTGCACGAAGGTCGCGGCGAGCTGCTGACGGTGACCGGGGCGCAGACCGTCCACGGTCATCCGAGCCTGCGTGGGGATGCACGGGCGTTGGACGCGGCGGCCCGGGCGTGCGATGCCGTGGGACGCCTGTTCGAGACCTCAGAGCCCCATCCGGGTGTGTTCAACCTGCTGTGTCGCAAGCTGGCGCTGCTCGACGAGGATCCGGCGGGCGCGACCCGCGCGAGCGCGCTCGCATTCCGCCTGAAGCTGCTGGTCGCCGCCGGCCTCGCGCCGCAGCTGGGCGCGTGCGCGTGCTGCGGAGAGCCCGAGCACCTGGTCGGCTTCTCGGGAGCCGCGGGAGGCGTGGTGTGCAGCTCCTGCGAGGCCGGCGCGTTCCCGCTTGAGCCCCAGGCCTATGAGTTCATGACCGCGGCGCTTGGGCGTCCGCTGAGCGAGGCGCCGGCGAGTGAGGAGCGCGCGCTCGGGCAGGTCGAGCGGGCCGTGTCCGAGACGCTTGAGCACCATGCGCACCTGCGCCTGATGCCGGCCACCGAACGCCGATCGACACGCTCGCCGGCCGGCGTTGCGCAGCCGCTGCCACAATCGGCTGTGTGAGCATCGCTGGAGACACAGAACCGGTCGGGGCGGCGTTCGCCGAGCGCCGTCGAGAGCTCGAGGAGCATCAGCTCTCACCGCTCGCGGCGCGCTCCTATCCCGCTCGCCGAGCGCACGCAGAGCAGGACTGCTCGCTGCGCACGCCCTTCCAGCGCGACCGCGACAGGATCGTGCACTGTAAGGCCTTTCGCCGCCTGACCCACAAGACGCAGGTATTCGTGGCGCCGCTCGGCGATCACTATCGAACGCGTCTCACCCACACGCTCGAGGTCACGATGATCTCGCGCACGGTGGCGCGCGCGCTGGCCCTCAACGAGGATCTGGTAGAGGCGATCGGGCTAGGGCACGATCTCGGCCATCCGCCGTTCGGGCACATCGGCGAGGAGGCGCTGGACGAGTGCCTGAAAGAGCGCTTCGACAGCGAGTTCCGCCACTACGAGCACTCGCTTCGCGTGGTGGACCGCCTCGAGCGCGACGGGATCGGGCTGAACCTCACCGAGCAGGTGCGCGACGGGATCGCCTGCCACTCCAGCCGCGCGCCACTTCCGCAGACGCTCGAGGGGCGCATCGTGCGAGTGATCGACCGGGTGGCGTACATCAACCACGACATCGATGACGCGGTACGGGCGGGCCTGCTGCGCGAGCAGGAGCTGCCGGAGGAGCCGATCGCCGTGCTCGGCGCCAGCGGGTCGGAGCGGATCGACGCGCTGGTGCACGACATGGTCGAGCATTCCCAGGCGGCGGGCGACATAGTGCAGGGACCCCGCGCCGGCCCGGCGATGGCCGAGCTGCGCAGGTTCATGTTCGAGCGCGTGTATCTCGGGCCGGCCGTGCGCGCCGAGCACGCTCGAATCACCAATGTGGTGAGGAAGCTGTTCGAGCACTACGTCCGCCACCCGGAGCTGCTGCCCGACTCGTCAGGGCTGGACGCAGGCGACCCCTCGCCGCAGCAGCCCGAAGGTCTTCCGCTCGCACAGCGAGTGACCGACTATCTGGCCGGGATGACCGACCGCTACTGCATCCGCGAGTACACCGATCTGGAAGTGCCGCGCGCGTTCGCTCGCTAGCCCGGGCGGCTTGCCAGCCTGTGCCAATGCTCGTCGCGGTCGATCGTGCAATGGAGCCCCAGGTGGCGGCACGAGCTTCGAGTGGCTAGCGTAGCTCGCGATGGCTCTCTACACCAGCGGCTCGAAGGACCGCGTGCGCGACGCGGTGGATTTCGTGGAATTGGTGTCCGCTCGCACCGAGCTGCGACGGGCCGGTCCGCGCAGCTATGAGGGGCTGTGCCCGTTCCACGAGGAGCGAACCCCGTCGTTTGGGATCGACCCGACGGAGAAGGTGTACTACTGCTTTGGCTGCCAGGCCTCCGGGGACGTGTTCACGTTCGTGCAGGAGACCGAGGGCGTGGACTTCAGGGGGGCGCTCGAGCTGCTGGCGGACCGCACGGGGGTGGAGCTCGAGCTCGAGCGCGAGGACCCGCGCGAAGCGCAGCGCCGCCAGCGACGCGAGCGGTTGCTCGAGCTGCTGGGACGCACAGCCTCCTATTACGAGCGCTACCTGTGGGAGTCCACAGAGGCAGCGCGGGCGCGCGACTATCTGCAAAAGCGCGGATTGGGGGAGGAGGTGTTGCGAGCGTTCCGGGTGGGCTATGCCCCGAGCGCCTGGGATCGGGTGCTGCTCGCCTCTCGGCACGGCGGCTTCTCAGAGCGCGAGCTCTATGAGACAGGGCTGGCCCAGCGCTCGCAGGAGAACGGGCGCGTCTACGATCGCTTCCGCGGCCGGATCATGTTCCCGCTGGCGGACGTCCGAGGCCGGGTGCTCGGGTTCGGCGCCCGCGCGATGCGTGAGGAGCAGAAGCCGAAGTATCTGAACACGTCCGACAACGACGTCTACCACAAGGGCCGCCAGCTCTATGGAGCGGATCTGGCGCGCACGTCCGCCACCAAGCTCGGCGAGGTGATCGTGTGCGAGGGATACACCGACGTGATCGCTCTGCACCAGGCGGGCTTTCGCAACGCCGTGGGGCTTATGGGGACAGCGCTGACCGAGGACCAGATGGGCGAGTTGGGGCGTCTCGCGCAGACGGTGCTGCTGGCGCTCGACGCCGACAGCGCGGGGCAGGAGGCGATGCTGAAGGCCGCCCGGCTTGCGGCGCGCCGCAAGCTAGAGCTGCGGGTGGTGGAGCTGCCGGCGGGAGCCGATCCGGCCGAGCTCGTCCAGCAGGGCGGCGCCGAGGCGATCGAGGAGGCAGTGCGACAGGCTGTGCCGTTCGTGCGGTTTCGAGTGGAGCGGGCGCTGGCCAGCGGCGACGATTCGAGCCCCGAAGGTCGCGACCGGATGATCGCCGAGCTGCGGCCGGTGTTCGCGACGCTCCCGCCCAGCGCGATGCGGATGGAGTTGACGCGGCTGGTGTCCGGCCGGCTCGGCTTGAGCGAGGGTCTTGCCGAGTCACTGCTCGGCTCTGGGGGCGGGCAGGCGCAGAGCGGCGGGAACCCTCGGGCGCAAGCTCGCGGCCAGGGCGACCAATCAGCCCAGGGGAGCCATGACTCCTCCGGGAGCCCAACCGGCGGCGGCAGCAACAACAGCAACAACGAGCGTGCATCGCGGGCGAGCAGGGTGCTGGCTGCGCGCGAGGACACCGAGCGAGCGTTTCTCGCGCTCTGCATAGCCACGGGCGAGCACGGCGAGCGCTCACTCGCGGAAGTGGATCTGGAGGGCGTGTTCACCAGCGAGTTGCTGCGGCGGGCAGCCGAGCACCTGAAGGCCGGTCACCTCGCGGAGCCGTTGAGAGACGTTGACGAGCAGGACCGCGAGCTTGTGGGCCTGCTCGCCGAGCTGACTGTCGAAGCGGGGCGCTGGCCGACCTCCGCACGTTCCTCCAAGCCGCCGATGCTGGCGGTCCAGCAGCTGCAGCTGCAGCTCGCGTGGATCGACCGTCGCATACACGCCGCACGCGCGCAGGGAGCCGGCGAGGTGAGCGAGCTCGCGAAACTTCGCAGCGAGGTAAAGCTTGACTTCGACCGCGCTCAGGAGAGGGCGCTTGCCGAGACAGGCGCCTGAGAGCGCTCCAGCGGCCGGGCGGGATGGACCCTTAGTAAAGTAGCCCGAGCTTCACGATCTGGGGTAGCTCAATTGGCAGAGCATTCGGCTGTTAACCGAAGGGTTGTGGGTTCGAGTCCCACCCCCAGAGCTTCCTGACGCGGCCAGCTGCTCGACCAATGCAGCCGCACGGGCACCGGCGTCATGCGCTGAGGCCCAACCGGCAAGCTCTTGCGCCCGCGCGCGAATGGTGGGCTCGGCGAGCGCCTGCTCGACGGCGCGGCGCAACGGACGGGGGGAGATGAAGCGCCGCGGGACCCTCACACCGGCGCCGGCCCAGGCGACGCGGGCGGCGTTCTCGTTCATGTCGCCCGCCACCGGGCACGCGACGACCGCGCAACCGCTCGAGATCGCGCGGACCAGAGTGCCGTGGCCGGCATGACAGACCACCGCGTCACAGTGGGGCATGGTGCGCGCGTAGGAGACCCAGTCCACCAGACGCGTGTTCGGGGCCACCGGCAGTGGGCGCGAGGGCAGGCGCCGGTTCCAGGTGGCGAGCACGCGCACGGGCGCGTCGGCGAGCCCCCGCAGGGCGGCGTTGAGCAGGCGATGATCGGGATCCTGGGAGGTGGACGGTGCGACCAGCACAAGCGGCGCATCGCCAGGAGGCAGGTCCACTGCCTCGGTGGGCGGCTCCCACATGAGCGGTCCGACCACGTGCACATGGGAGGGCCAGGAACGCGGATACTCGAGCTGGGGGAACGTGGCGACGAGCGCGAGCTCGCGACTGGTCCCGCCGTGGACGTGGTCCAGCGGCGCCAGGCCGACCTGCTCGCGTGCGTGGTTGAGCGCCAGGCGCCCGAGCTCGAGCCCTCGACGGACCGGCAGGCCGGCGCGCTCCCAGAATGCGCGGCCCCAGGGGGTGCGGGGCAGGCGAGCGCCGAACGAGTAGATCGGGAATCCCGGTCCCGCGTCGGGATAGACGTGGGGGATCAACGTGGCGCGGGGCACGCCGGCGAGCTCTCCGGCGAGCGCGGGACCGAGGGTGAGAATGTCGTGGACCACGACGTCGGGGCGCAGCTCGTGCACAAGCGGGAGCGTGTCGCGAGTCGCGTAGACGACCGCCTCGTAAAAGTCCAGCGGCGCCGCGCTGATCGGAAACGCGCTGTACTCGGGGGCGGGGGCGAACGTGAGCCCGTCCGCCTCGATCGGGGCTCGCCAGCGTTCCCAGGTCTGCAGGGTGACGTCGTGGCCGCGCGCAAGCAGCGCGCGGCCGAGCGCGATCATCGGAAACGCGTGACCGGGGTCGCCGAAAGCGCCGAGCAGGACCCGGGTGCGGCTCACGCAGCTAGGCGGCTAGCTCGGCGACCAGGCGAAGCTGCTCGAGCCGGTCGTCCTTGGTGAAAGCGATCGGGGTCAGCCCGAGCGTGCCGACCCCCGCGTCGCGGTAGACGGCCAGGCGCTCGCGCACCACATCCTTGGGGCCGCAGAGCGAGACCGTGTCGATCAGAGCGTCTGGGATCGCCGCCATCGCCTCCTCGCGCTTGCCCTCGAGGTAAAGGTCCTGGATCGTTTTCGCCTGCTCCTCAAAGCCATAGCGGCAAACGAGATTGTTGTAGAAGTTCTGCTTGCGGGAGCCCATGCCGCCGACATAGAGCGCGATGAAGGGACGCATCGCGTCACGGGCACCCTGCAGATCGTCGGTGATGAACACGTTGACGGTGGGGGCGATGTCGAACCCCTCCAGCGAGCGCCCCACACGATCGGCGCCTTCCTGCAGCAGGGGGCGCAGCTCGGAGACGTGCTCGGGCGAGAACAGCGTCGGGATCCAGCCATCGGCGATCTCGCCGGCGAGCGCCGTGTTCTTCGGGCCGATCGCGGCAAGATAGACGGGAATGCGCTCCTGCACAGGAGCGATCGTCAGCTTGAGCGCCTTGCCCGGACCGTCAGGGAGCGGCAGCTCGAGCGTGTCGCCGTGGAACTCGAGCCGTTCGCGGGCGAGCGCCTTGCGGACCACCGCGACGTACTCGCGGGTGCGCTGAAGCTGCTGAGCGAAGCGCTGCCCGTGCCAGCCCTCGGCCACCTGTGGGCCGGAGGAGCCGATCCCGACGATCATGCGGCCACCCGACAGCTGGTCGATGGTGGCGGCCGTCATGGCGGTCATCGCGGCGCTGCGCCCAGGCATCTGGAAGATGCCCGAGCCGAGCCGGATCGTGGAGGTCTGTCCGGCGAGCCAGGCGAGCACCGTGGCCGCATCCGAACCATAGGCCTCGGCCGCCCAGACCGAGTCATAGCCAAGCCGCTCAGCTTCCTGGACGATTTCCAGCTGGTCCTGGGAGCTGAGGCCAAGACCCCAATAGCCTATGTGGACGCCTAGCTTCATTTCAATTCCTTTCGAGACTGAACCGATTTCACAGGGCGTCGCCGGGCCGCACGAACATCATCTCAGGAATGACGCAGGCGGGGGAGACACGCAGCAGGTAGCGCACCGCCTCGGCGATGTCCTGCGGGCGGATCATCTCCTCGGCTTTGACCTGTCCCTTGGCGAAGTCGGTCATCGGCGTGTCCACGAAGGCAGGGCACAGGGCGGTCGACTTGATGCCCTGGGCACCGAGCTCCTTGTTCATTGCTTCGGTCCAGCCGACGACTCCGTGCTTGGTCGCCGAGTAGACCGACAGCCACGCCTCCGCGCGCTTGCCCGAGATCGAGGAGGTGTTGACGACCAGCGCGTTGGAGTGCTCGGCGCCGGCCTCCTGGAGCATCGACAGGCACTCGCGGTAGAACAGCACGATCGAGCGCAGGTTGACGTCGATCTGCATGTCCAGATGCTTGGTCTGGATGTCTCCAACCGGCGCCCCGATGCCGACACCGGCGTTGTTGACGAGCACGTCGAGCCGCGCGTAGCGCTCGCGGTGGGCGGCGACCACCTTCTGGATCTCGCTCTCCTCGGAGAGCGCGGCGGGCACACCATGGACGTCGAGACCGTCGCCGGCAAGCCCATCTACGGCGCTCTGAAGCTTCTCCGCCCGCCTGGCGGCCATCGTGACGCCATAGCCTTCCTCGGCCAGCATCCGCGCAATCGCCAGCCCAATCCCGCTCGATGCTCCCGTGACGATCGCTGCACGCTGCGCCATTGCCGCTCCTCTCGTTGGTTGACCGCTGAATCAAACCATCCCAGGATGCCCAGGCGCATGCGGCCACGACGCTGGTAGCTTCTGGACAAGCTGCGCACCGCGCAGCGCGGGCCCGTAGCTCAGTTGGTTAGAGCCGCCGACTCATAATCGGTTGGTCCCAGGTTCGAGTCCTGGCGGGCCCATTTATGAAAGCCGTTGCTACGGCTGGGGATTGGGGTTGCGGAGGTCGCTTCCCGAGGACACAAATCGACGGGGTGTGAACAGAAGTGCAAACACGCTGATCGTTAAGTAGTGTCGGAATGCCCCTCAGGGCCGATGCTCGACAGTGCGTCGAGCAGATCGCCGGTCGTGAAGACTTCCAGCCCCGCAACCGTGAGGTCCTTGTCTTGCGACCAGACGGGTAGGTCGAGCTTGAGCGCCAACGCGACGGTGGGCCAGTCGTCAGGGTCGCGCTCCGCGATGCGCTTCTCAGCCTCCTCCCGCTGGTCTTGGTAGTCGGCGGCGGCCTTCCATTGGATTGGCATGACCTGGAGGGCGGCCAACAGTTGCGCCTCATCGAGGCCGCGCTTGGCCGCCAGGCCGGGGAGGTGCCGCGCAATCTCTTCGGCCACAGCTTGGGTTGAGACGCAGGACGGCCCGTGCGGCGACGCGATGACAAGGCGGGCTCGGCCGCCGATCAACGCGGAGAGGACGACGTTCGCGTCAGCGACGATTTCGGGAGGCAGCGAAATCGTCCATGACCTCTGACTCGCTGACGTCCTTGGCGGCCAGCTCACTGCCGATCTGCTCCGAAAGCCGCAGGAATACCTCGCGGCGAACCTCGACCGGCACGTCGGGCGTATCCCAGGGCAGGAAGAAGCCTGCGGGGGAGCCTTCGCGGGTTACGAGGATGACGTCGTCGGAGCGGAACATCTCGGACGCATGGTCGCGGAAGTCCCGGACGGTCACGACCTTCATGTGGGCACCTTGGTGGTCACATGACTATGATAGCGCTGCGCGGAATTTGCGACGCCCGAATTGAACGCCCTCCGACGATGCAAAAGGAGAGCCCGCCGTCGCAGAGGATGTGCCCACGAGCGACGATGCTGACGCTTCAACCGTGTCTCTGACGCGTTAAGCCGGGTACTACGGGAACTATAGTGCGATGGCAAGATCGTCGATTTGGTCACGGTCCGGGCCCATCGCTCAAAGCCCTTACACCAGGTATTTGGTGGCATGAACGCGAAACTCGCACACGCCCGCGATCTCCGGTCTCACCCCTGCGACGGCGTGATCAGCCCGGTCTCATAGGCAAAGACGACCACCTGGACACGGTCGCGCAACCCGAGCTTTGAGAGAACACGACCGACGTGGGACTTGACCGTGGCCTCGGACAGCACGAGCCGCTCGGCGATCTCGGCGTTTGAGAGGCTGCGCGCCACCTGCAGCAGCACCTCGTGCTCGCGCGCGGTCAGCAGCGCCAGGCGCTCGTGCTGATCGTGATCGGGGCGCCCCGGGACGGGCAGGCGGTGGGCGTAGGTGGACAGCAGTCGGCGTGTGACGCTTGGCGCCACCACAGCGTCCCCGCTTGCGACCGCGCGTATCCCTGAGAGCAGGTCGGCGGGCGGGGTGTCCTTCAGCAGGAAGCCGCTCGCCCCGGCCCGCAGGGCCGCGTAGACGTACTCGTCCAGGTCGAAGGTGGTGAGGATCATGATCCGGGCGTCGCTGTTGGACTCGACGATCAGCCTGGTGGCCTCCACGCCGTCCATCTTCGGCATGCGCACGTCCATCAGCACGACATCCGGTCGCAGGCGCTCGGCGGTGGAGACCGCCTCCTGGCCGTTCTCCGCCTCACCGACGATCTCGATGTCCGGTTGGGTGTCGATCACCATCCGGAACGCCATTCGCATCAGCTCCTGGTCGTCGGCCAGCAGCACGCTCGTCTTCACCGCAGAGCGCCCTCGGCGTCCGGGTTCAGCCGCAGGTGCACGCGCCAGCCACCCTGTGGCCTGGGACCGGCTTCGAGCTCTCCTCCATAGGTCGAGGCACGCTCGCGCATGCCGTGCAGGCCGCGCCCACCCGCAGTGGCCGCCGCCCGCCCGCTGCCGGTGTCGGTGACCTCCAGCTCGACCTGTCCCGGGTGGCAGCTGAGCGCCAGGTGTGCGCAGGTCGGTCGGGAGGCGTGCTTGAGCGTGTTGGTCAAAGCCTCCTGGGCGACCCGGAACACCGTCAGCTGAACGCCGTCGGCAAGCTCGTGCGGATCTCCCTGGAGATCCATCGTCACCGGGATTCCAGCGGCGTGCACGCGCGCAAGCAGCTCGTCAAGGCGGCCAAGACTCGGCTGCGGTTCAAGCGGATGCGCCGAGGACTCCTCGCGTAGCACCCCCAGCAGTCTGCGCATCTCGATCAGTGCCTCGCGGCCCGTGGCAGAGACGCGCTGGGTCGCCTGCGCCGCGCGCTCGGGCGAGCTCTCCATCGTGTAGGTGGCGCCGTCGGCCAGCGCGATCATGACGGTGAGATTGTGAGCCACGATGTCGTGCATCTCGCGGGCGATGCGAGCTCGCTCGGCGGCGGCCCCCAGACGGCCCTCCTGGTCGCGCTCGAATTCGAGCCGTGCAGCCTTCTCGTGCAGAGACACCAGCAGAGCCCGGCGCTGACGGATCGAGACGCCGAGCACCGCGGCGGCGGTCGCCAGCCCTGAGAGCCCCACCCACACCTTCAACGGCTCTGCCGGAGACCAGCGCACCGCGGCCATCACGGCCCCCAGCTCGAGCGTGCCGGCGGCGAGCGCCCCCTCGATCAGGCTACCGTCGAGAGCCACCCAGTAGAGAGCGACCAGCAGCGCGGCATCGGCCGACTGCGGTCCCGCCAGCAGCCACTGCGCCAGCGCGACGAGCGCGATCGTCCCAAAGCACAGGATCGGGCTGATGCGACGCAACAGCAGCGGCGCGCACAGGGCCCCACAGAAGACCACGGCGATCGCGTCCAGGCGACCCTGGGTAGCCAGGCCACCGAGGCTCAACCCAGCGATCGCAAGACAGATCGCGAGATCGATCGCGAATGGGTGATCGGAGCTCAGCCGGCTCAGCTGTTGTGCCCGCTGGGTCAGCCAGCCCGAGGCAAGCTCTTCCGCTGAATCGCTCATCCGTCCATACTGGCGTCTGCTCATGAAGAGATCACGGACGTGGGTCCACGTCATCCTCTTCATTTTGAGGCCTACTCGAACTCTGTGTCGAGGATCGGCCTGGGAGCGGGATGCGGCGCTGCGTGTGGCGCCATGTGTGGTTCGCCCTGCACGTCGCGCTTGGTGACCGTCAGGTAGGCCACCAAGGCGATGAACACCGCGAGCGCGAGGGCGCTGACGAGCCCATCGCCGAGGCCAAGACCGGTGCTCGCGTGTGGCTTGCTGAACCAGTCCGCAAAAGAGGCTCCAAGTGGGCGGGTCACGATGTAGGCAAACCAGAATGCGAAGATCGGGTTCAGATCGAAGCGCCACCACCCGATCGCCGGGATCGCGATGACCGCGGCGAACAGCACGGCGGAGTCGAGGAAGCCGAGATTCAACGAGATCGCGGCCAGGTCGCCGGCTGCCGTGCCGAGCGCGAACGTCGCCAGCACGGCCGCCCAGTAGAAGGCCTCGCGGCGAGGAGTGGTGATGCTGTGAATCGAGAGCGTGCCCTCGCTGCGGTACCAGAAGAGGAACACCGCCGCCACCACAATGGCGTAGAGCGGGGTTGTCACCGTATAGGGCAGGCTCGCACCGTCGTGGACGCCGTCGGCGGCCATCGTGCCGAAGATCGCGACCATCATCACCGCAAACCAGTATTGGGGTGCGCGGTACTCGCGGGTGCGCAACTGCAGCCAGAGCGCACCCCAGAGCCCGAAGATCCCGATCGCCCCGGCGAGCGGGACGCTCTTCTGGCCGAGGAAGTCCGACATCGCCTCGCCCATCCCGGTGGTCAAGAGCTTCAGGACCCAGAAGATCACCGTGATCTCAGGCACCTTGGTCAGGGCTACGGTGGCGGTTTGACGGCTGGACATGTCAGTCAGTCAGGCGTCGCGACGGACCAGCAGAACCGCCGAGGCCGCCAGGGCAAGCAGGGTGTAGCCGCAGAACACGGCAAAGCCCGACCACGGCACGAGCATGCCCGGATCGGTCGTGTTGCTGAGCACGTCGCTGCCGGCATTCGAGGGCAGGTAGGGGTTGATCGCGTTGAATGTGCTGGCGGGCAGCACGTGCACGAGGCCGGGCAGCACGAACAGCACCCCGGCAAAGATCGCGATCCCGCCGGCAGTGTTGCGCACCAGCGCGCCGAGGGACATCGCGAACACTCCCAGCACCACCATGTACAGCCCTGTGCCGATGATCGCCCGGACGGCCGGCGCATGGCCGATCGGCACGTTCACGTGATGCTGGGTGAGGATCGCCTGCGTGAGGAAGAAGGCGATCGCCGAGGCGATCGTCATCAGCACGAAGCTGACCGCTGCGAAGTTGGCAGCCTTGGCCCACAGCACGGGCAGACGGCGGGGGACCGCCATCAGGCTCGAGCGAATCTGCCCGGTCGAGTACTCACCGGTTATCACCAGCACCCCGAGCACGCCGATCGCAAGCTGAGCCAGGTGATAGCCGCCGAGCGCTGTGTTGATCGGATCGAAGGTGATGCGGTCGTGAGCGTCAATGCGATTCCAGTGGGCCATCGTGACCGCGGCTATCAGTGGGCCGAGACCCGCCATCGCGGCGAAGGCGAACAGCAGCGACCACCGCGTCGAGCGCAACGACCACAGCTTGGTCCACTCCGAGCGCAGCACGCGCCGCTGGGTCACGCGACCGGCGAATGAGCGGCCGCTTTGCGCAGAGGGGGCGGGCAGCGCTTCGACGGCGCTCATGCGGCGCTCCTCACAGGCCCGGCGATCTCGCTCTCGTCCTGCGACGCAGCGCCGGCACGGTACTCGACCGACTCGCCGGTGAGGCTCATGAAGGCTTCCTCCAGCGACGCCTGTTGCGGCGTCAGCTCGGAGATCACGATCCGGGCCTCCAGCGCGAGCTCGCCGATCTGCTCGCCGCTGAGGCCGCTGACCTCGAGCAGTCCCGTCTCGAGGCTCTGCACCTCGACCTCGCGGCGCTCCAGCGCAGCGCGCAGCTCCTCGGATTGCGGCGAGCGAACGCGCACATTGGCGCCCGAGGAGGCGCGTCTCACGAACTCCGCCACCGACGTGTCCGCAATCAGCCGGCCCCGTCCTACCACGATCAGATGATCGGCCGTCTGGGCCATCTCGCTCATCAGGTGAGATGAGAGGAACACGGTGCGCCCTTCGACCGCAAGACCCTTGAGCAGGTTGCGAATCCAGTGGATGCCCTCGGGATCGAGACCGTTGGCCGGCTCGTCGAGGATCACGGTGGCAGGATCTCCCAGCAGCGCAGCGGCGACACCCAGGCGCTGGCCCATGCCGAGCGAGAAACCTCCCACCCGCTTGCGCGCGACCTCGCGCAGGCCGACCAGCTCGATGACCTCCTGCACGCGGCTGCGCGAAATCCCATGCGTCTGGGCCAACGCCAGCAGGTGGTTGAAGGCCGAGCGTCCGGTATGGATCGCGTGGGCCTCGAGCATCGCTCCGATCTCGTGCAATGGCGCAGGCAGCTCGCGGTAGGCGAGGCCGTTGACGGTCACCTCCCCGGAAGTGGGCCGATCCAACCCCAGGATCAGGCGCATCGTGGTCGACTTGCCGGCCCCGTTGGGACCGAGGAAGCCGGTCACCACCCCAGGTCGGACCTGAAAGCTCAGATCGTCTACGGCAAGCTTCTCGCCGTAGCGCTTGGTCACCCCCTGAACGTCGATCACAACGCCACCGTACGGGGTCTCCCAAACAACCACAACGCCCGCGAGACCGATCTTCCCCGGCCGCCCATCCACCAAAGGTCGCAGCCGACTGCTACCTGAGGATCAGCGTGCATCTCAGAACTGACGCGGCAGGGCGCGCATCCGGCGCACTCCAACTTCGAGGATCATTCGATCGGTGCGACCGACGTTGGAACAATGCGATGAGCGCCGGCGAACGAGCGCCGGCGGTGGATTCCCAAAGCAGGTCGACCGCGGCACGAGCAGCCCATGGATCGGTGAGTTCGTTGGACGGAGCTGAGGCGGGGCCCGAGCGGCGACTGCGGATCAACGGCGAGCTGACAATTCCCCTCTCGGAGGTGACGGTGCGCGCAAGCCGCTCCTCCGGCCCGGGGGGACAGCACGCCAACGTCACCGCCTCCCGGGTGCAAGCGAGCTTCGATGTGCTCGCCTCGCTCACGCTGAGCGATGCCCAGCGCGAGCGAGTGCTGGCCCGTGCCGGGCCGCGAGTGGAGGCGGTCGCTCAGGACGAGCGATCGCAGGCCCGCAACCGCGAGTTGGCGCTGACTCGGCTGTGCGAGCGGCTTGCGGTCGCGCTCGCCGTTCCAAAGCGCCGTCGCCCGACCCGTCCCACCGCGGCCTCGCGGGAGCGTCGCCTTCAGGCCAAGCGCCGGGGCGCGGAGCGCAAGCGCGAGCGTCGGCCGCCGGAGAACTCCTGAGACGCAGTGCCGAGGCTCACTCCAGCAGCTGATCGAGCGTGCGGGCACTGATGACCGATCGGGGATGCTCCCCGACGACGTCCGAGCCGGAGTGCGCGTGCTCGTCCCGGCGCTTGATCAGCAGCCACTGTGCCTTGGCGCCGGGTCTGGTGCGCTGCAGGGCGAAGCCTCCCCGCAGCTTCTCGCCGTGGAGCACGAACACCGCGTGCCCCCGTGTCAGCGCCTCGGGCCAGGGGACGCGTCCGCCCTGCTCGTAGGTTCCCCGGTCCCAGACGATCACCCCGCCCGCCCCAAGCGGTCCCTCAAAGCCGTTGTGCGCCGGGTCGTGGTCGGCGACCTCGACTGCCAAGCGCTTGACCGCCGGGTCCAGCGAGGGCCCCTTCGGGATCGCCCACGAGCGCATCACCCCGTCGACCTGCAGGCGAAAGTCGAAATGGCGCGCGGTGGCCGCATGCTCCTGGACCACGAACACGCCAGCATCGACACCGCGAATCGCAAATTGCTCGTGGCCCTCGACTTTGACCCTGTCCACCGTAACCGCGGCCACTAGGGCCAACGGCGGACCTTCGCGCAGAAAGGACACCAGCTCCTCGACCGCCTGTGCCAGTCCCTCGGCGTGAACCAGCACAGTGCGATCCACGCCATTGCGCACCCAGCCGAGGACTTCGAGATTGCGCGCTCGATCGACGGTGGCGTCGCGAAACCCCACCCCCTGCACCTCGCCCTGCACGACGGCGCGAACCGCCACGGCCGTCTCGCCTCCCCGATCAGCCACGGGGCCTGCACTGTCGATCGCACCTCATATCCACAGCAGATCGCGCCTCATATGGGGAGCACGGAGTCTACGTCGCGAACACCCGGTTGGTCACCGTCGGATCGCCCAGAGTCTCGAACGCCACGAGCTTGCCGCCGGCGCCATAGGTCAGTACGTCGGCGCTCTCCTCGCTCTCGCCGTCGAGTTGCACGGTCGTGAGCACCACAACCTTGTCGCCCTCGGCGATGAAGTCGTGCGGCGCTGTGCGAAAGCCGTTGCCTGCGAGCTTCCCCCACAGCTCGCCCACCGCCTGCTTTCCCTTGTAGGTGCCGCTCAGCGAGTTCTCGCCGCGCACCGTCCACTCGATCGAGTCGTCGATGTCGCGCATCGCGCCGTCGGCGTCGCCGCTGCTGAATGCCGCGTAGGCGGCCTGTGCTGTCTGCTTGTTCTCCTGCGCACCCATGGCTGTAGCCTTTCTGCAGTTGGAGATGGTCAGGCCAGACCTCGCCCACGACGCGAGCTGCCGGCCTGTGGTCGCTGCCTCGCGCCGCTCGAAGGTGTTGCCAGCCGAACTCAAAGGTGTCGCCATTGGCCAGGCGGCGGAGCGCTACCCCTGACCTACCCGCCCGTCCCGGTTCCCATTCCGCCGGGGCATCGCGGCTTCCAGTTCGAATATCTGTCCACGTAATTCGAGTGTCTGCCCAAGTGGACGTCCGCCGAGCGCTCCCGCGTCGATGACCTTCCGGTGCTCCCACTACGCTTCAGCCATGGGTTCAGAGCCCGAGCAACGCGTAGCGGTCATAGACCTCGGGTCCAACTCGTTTCGGATGGTCGTATTCGAGGCAACTGGGGGCTCGTGGCGGCGTGAGGACGAGTGCTCTTCGGCGGTTCGCATCGGCGAGGGCCTGGCCACGACCGGGCGGTTGAGCGACGCCGGGATGGCGCGGGCGCTGCGGACGCTCGACTCGTTCGCGGAGCTGTGTCGCCGGCACGGGCTCGACGGTCACTGCGTCGACGCGGTGGCGACAAGCGCGATCCGCGACGCGGAGAACGGCAGCGCGTTCCTCGAGCAGGTCCGCCGGCAGACTGGCTTTGACGTGCGCGTGCTCAGCCGCGAGCAGGAGGCTCGCTACGGGTATCTGGCGGCCATCAACTCCACCACACTCACCCAGGGGTGCGTGCTCGACCTCGGCGGCGGCTCGCTCCAGCTCGTGCGTGTCGCCGGACGTCTGGCTCGCGAGTCGGGCTCGTGGCGGTTGGGAGCGGTGCGCATGACCGAGCGCTTCCTCGCAGGCGACGGTCCCGCCAAGCGCAGTCAGGTGAAGGCGCTCCAGGCGCACGTCTCGCGCAAGCTGGAGCGCGCCCCGTGGCTGCCTGCATGCGGCCCGCGCCTGATCGGGTTGGGCGGGACGGTGCGCAACCTCGCCGCCGCCGCCGAGCGCGCGGCGGGCCTGCCGTCCGAGGAGGTCCAGGGCTTTGTGATCGAGCAAGGAGCGCTCGAGGATTTGATCGAGCGCCTTGCGGCCCTGGCGCCGTCCGAGCGCAGTCGCGTGCCAGGCATCAAACAGGCTCGCGCCGACATCGTGCTCGCCGGCGCGCTCGTGATCCAGGGTGTGATGCGCTGTGGGGAGTTCACCACGCTCGAGGTCACCGGCGCCGGCCTGCGCGAGGGCATCTTCTTCGAGCGCCAGCTCGTCAGTCGTCAGCCGAGCGTGCTGCTCGCCCACAGCGACGGCCGGATCGCATCCAGCGCACGCGCCGCCTGAGCATCCGCGGCTGCCGCCACGCCTTCACAGGCGACACGTCCACAACGGCCCAGGGTCCGCGCTTCGTAACGTCCGAGGGTCCTTGCTTCGCAATGCCCGAGTGTTCATGCCTTCGCGACGCCCCGGGTCCGTGCGGCAGGCGATCAACGAGCAAGCGGCTCCGACAGCGCCTGCTCACGACCGGCGCAGTCGAACAGCACGAGCTCGTATGGAGAGGGTCGCGGCCCGTGCCAGGCGGCGGCCGGCACCTGGGGGCAGGAGCGCAGCACCGCCTTCGTCGCCCGGTTGCCTCCGCGGGTCGCATAGGCGCCGCCGAGCACCACATATCGCGCCCAGCCATGCGCGATCAGGCGTGCCAGACCGGGGCCGTCGAGCGCCGGGTCGGTGCCGCTGTATCCTGCCATAGCCCCTGCCGGCAGACCGAGCAGGATCAGCGGCGCGGCGGTGGGAGCGGCGTCGGTCAGCACCGCCCAGCGCGTCCCCGGCCGGTGCGCGCTGACGTAGCCGATCAAGTTGCGATCGAAGCGCAGCGACGTGCCGTTCACGCCGAACTCGCCTGAGCCGACCGCCTGGTGCGGGCCGGCCGCCGGGAAGGTTCCCTGCACATGAGCCAGCCAGGTGGTGTGAGAGTAGGCGGCAGGCGCCACCAGCAGCAAGCACACCAGCAGTCCCATCGCGGGAGCCGCGAGTCGCCGCAGCGCCATCGCCGCCATCCCGATCAGCGCTCCGCCGATCAGGACCGGCGTGAACCACTGCAGGTAGTGCTGATAGCGCAGGATCGACAGTTGCGCGATCACGGTGGCGATCACCGCGCATGGGAGCAGCAGCACGCGCCAGTCGCGTTGCTGGGCGAACCGCGAGAGCGCCAGCGCGCCGGCGGCGACCATCGCGGCCGCGCCCGGGCCGACCGCGGAGATGTAGTAGGGGTGGACGATCCCTTTCGAGAAGCTGAGGATCACAAGCTCGACCAGCAGCCACCCGCCAAGCACGATCAGCAGCGCGACGCGCGGATCGCGACGCGCGCGGCGGCCATCGAGGACGAGCAGTGCAAATGCGAGCAGGCCGACGAGCGCGAACGGGAGCATCCAGGCGCCCTGGTCGGCCAGCCGCGATTCGAACAAACGCAACGGGCCGGTGGGGCCGCCAAAGGAGATCGGGTCGCGCAACCTGCCATCGGGGAGCATCGGCGAGGGAGCAGGACGGACGGACGGATGCCCGGCGAGCCGATCGACTCGCCGGCGACTCACCGTCGAGCTGCGGGGAGCGCTCTGGACGCGCGCCCCGGCGCTCACGTGGACCTGTCCCGGGCCGCCCGCCTCGCCTTCCACGCGCCCGAAGCCGTTGTAGCTGAACGTCAGCCCGAGCTCGGTGTTGTTCGTGGAAGACCCCACATATGGACGCTGGGAGGCCGGTGTCAGTTCGACCAGCGCGATCCAGGAGAACGACCCGAGGATCATCACGACCAGCGCCACCAGCAGCATCCCGACCCGTCGCAGCCACGATCCCGGCGCGCACAGGAGATAGGCCAGCGCGATCCCGGGCACGATCAGATAGGCGGCAAGCGTCTTCGTGTTGAACGCAAGTGCCACGAGCGCCGCGCACGCCAGCAACCAGCGCCAGCGCCCGTCTTCGATCGCGTTCAGTGCGGCGCCGCAGGCGAGCACCATCAGCAGGATCAACAACGGGTCCACGCCGTTGTCGCGGGAGACCGCTACGAATGACGGGAACACGGCGAGCGCGAGCGCCCCGGCAAGGCCAGCGGCCGTGCCGAGGCGGCGCGAGAGCACGCGGTAGAGCGCGGCGACCGCCAGTGTCGAGATGATCGCCTCGGGCAGCAGCAGGCTGAGGGGGGAGAGGCCGAACAGCTCGGCGCTCGCGGCCTGCACCCATACGCCGAGCGGGGGCTTGTCGATCGTGACGAGGCCGCCCGGGTCGAACGACACGAACAGAAAGTTGTGCCAGGAGCGCAGCATCGACTTCACGCCGGCCGAGTAGAACGTGTTGGCATAGCCGTTCTGGGAGAGCCGGTGAGCGCTCAGGATCGCCGACAGCGCCAGGATGCCGGCGAGCGCCACGTGCTGGGGCCGCACCGCTCCCAGCAGGGAGCGCCACGACAGCCGCGACCCTGGCGCAGGCAGGCTCGCGGTCGCAGACGCCTGGGCGGAGGTGGAGGAGGTTGGGCGTTCGGTTGCGCTCACGGTGATGGCTGTGGGTCGCCGAGCCCTGGCGTCGGCGCCAAGGCAATACAAAGCAAACCGCCGGGCGTGCTAAGGAAGCGTTAAGCAGTGCTACGCCTGCCGGAATGTTATGTCTGCGGGCGTAGCACCGACGTCCGCGGGAATGTTATGTCTGGCGGCGGCCTATGTCTGCAGCGCGTCGAGCAGGCGCTTCAGATCGCGCTCGTCGTTCCAGGCGCCCACCGACGCCCTCAGCCAGGGACGGCCGGGAATGTCGCGCAGCACCACGCTCTGCTCGGCAAGCAGCGCCCGCTCGGCAATCGGATCGGCGCTCGCGAACGACACGAGCGTGCTGGCGGCGCGCGGCGCTGTCTGTCGGCCGATCCCGTCCAGCATCTCGGCCAGTCGCGCAGCAAGGGCCACGGCGCGCTCGTGTATCGCATGCCAACCGGCGCGCTCGAGGATCTGCGCGGCCGTAAGCGCGGTGGCCAGCGCCTCCGCGCTCAGGGCGAACGTGTCGAAGCGGCGCCCGTCCGCATGCAGCCGCGCGTCCAGGCCCGTGCCGGGATCCGCGAGGTTGGCGTAGCCGCGGCGGCGCACGTCCAGACGCTCGCGCAGATCGGGCGCGACGTAGAGCATTCCGATCCCGTCCGGCCCGCACAACCACTTCTGCCCGGCGCCCGCATAGGCATCGCAGCCAAGCGCTTGCACATCGACCGGGACAGCCCCAACGCCCTGGGCGCCGTCGAGCACTACGGGCACATTCACATCCGCGAGCTCGGCCGGTGCGATACGGCCGCTCATCCAGCCAACGTGCGAGCAGGCGACGAGCCTCGTGCGGGGGCCGACGGCCTGCGCGATCTCCATCAGCGGCGCCTCGCGCACCGAGACACCGGTCAGCGCACTCGCCGCGCCGAGCGCACCGAGCAGGCCGGGGTGCTCCTCGTCGCTTGTGAGAATCTCCTCGCCCTCTCCGAGCCCCAGGCCATCAATCACGATCGCAAGCCCCTCGCTCGTGCAGGTGGTGAGCGCGACCTCGCCCGGCTCGCAGCCGAGCGTGCGAGCGTAGGCATCACGCAGCAGGCCGCTCAGCTCGCTGCGCCGTTCGAAGTGCTCGCCGGCGCGCCCGCTCCGCGCCTCGCCAAGCAGCTCCTCGGCGCCGGCCTGCGCCGCGGCGCCGGCCAGTGGGCCGTCGGTGCCGGCGTTCAGATACGCGACCCGCTCGAGCACGGGGAACTCGTTGCGCAGCGCCTCGATGCCCACGGCTGGGGAGGATAGGGCAGTTTCGGCGGGCGTAATCGTGCGGGTCTTGCGCTCGATATGTAGGACCCGGTATCAATTGCGATAGCCGGCGGAGCGCTTGCGTGGGACGCCGTCGGCACGGTGGGCATGGGCGCCTCTGTGCAAAGAGTCTGTGCAAAGAGTCGCTAGAAAGGGGTGCGCGATGTCGGACAGGCACGATCAGGCTCCGTTGTGGACGCCGAGCTCCGAGATGGTCGCCGACGCGCGGATGACCGACTTCATGGGCTGGGCCGGCAGGCGTCACGGACGCAAATTCGCCAGCTATGGCGAGCTGTGGGAGTGGTCGGTTGCGGAGATCGAGGAGTTCTGGGCGGACATCTGGGAGTACGGCGGGGTACGCGCCTCGGCGCCCCACGAGCGGGTGCTCGCTTCGCAGGAGATGCCTGGCGCACGCTGGTTCGAGGGCGCCCGCCTCAACTACGCGGAGAACATGCTGAGGATCGACAGGCCGTCCGGAAAGCGGGATCCAGAGGAGACGGCAGTGCTGCACGCCTCGGAGCTGCGTCCCCTTCAGGAGCTGAGCTGGAAGGAGTTGTCCGTGCAGGTGGCGGCCGTGGCGGAGGGCCTGCGCTCGCTCGGCGTGGGCCGCGGCGATCGGGTGGCCGCCTACATGCCGAACATCCCCGAGACCCTGATCGCGTTCCTGGCGAGCGCCAGCATCGGTGCGATCTGGTCGTGCGCAGCCCCCGAGTTCGGGGCGCGCAGTGTGGTCGACCGCTTCGCTCAGATCGAGCCGAAGATCCTGTTCGTGATCGACGGCTACCGTCACGCAGGCAAGGATTTCGACCGCACCGACGCGCTGCAGACGATCCTCGAGGGGCTGCCCACCGTCACCAACACCGTGATGCTGGCGTACCTGTCCAGCGAGACGAGCGCCGCCGGGCTGCCTGGAGGGTTGACCTGGGAGGCGTTGCTCGATCGCGGAGCGGGCGCGGCGCCCCGCTTCGAGCAGGTCCCCTTCGATCATCCGCTGTGGGTGCTCTACTCATCTGGCACCACCGGCCTGCCGAAGGCGATCGTGCACGGTCACGGCGGCATCCTGCTGGAGCAGCTGAAGAAGAGCCTGCTGCACCTGGACCTGCGCCGGGGCGATCGCATGTTCTGGTTCACCACGACCGGCTGGATGATGTGGAACTTCCTCGTCGGCTGCCTGTTTAGCGACGCGGCGATCGTGCTGTACGACGGCAGCCCGGGGCACCCGGATCTGGGCGCCCTGTGGAGGCTCGCCGAGCAGGCGCGCATCACTTGCATGGGAGTGAGCGCCGGTTTCTTGACGAGCTGTGAGAGGGCCGGCGTCGAGCCGGCGCGCGACTTCGAGCTGAGCGCGCTGCGTAGCATCGGATCGACGGGCTCCCCGCTCCCGCCGGAGGGCTTCCAGTGGGTGTACAGGCATGTGGGAGAGGATCTGTGGCTGTTCTCCACGAGCGGTGGCACCGACGTGTGCACAGCATTCGTCGGGGGCTGTCCGCTGCTACCGGTGTTCGAGGGTGAGATCCAGTGCCGGGCGCTCGGCTGCGCGGTGGAGTCCTGGGATGAGCTGGGCCGACCGCTACAGGACGAGCTCGGCGAGCTCGTCCTCACCCGGCCGCTGCCGTCGATGCCGCTGTTCCTGTGGGGCGACTGCAGCGGAGAGCGCTACCGCGAAAGCTATTTCGAGATGTACCCCGGCATCTGGCGCCACGGGGACTGGATTCGCATCACCCCGCGCGGCGGCGCCGTGATCTACGGTCGCTCGGACTCGACGATCAACCGTCAGGGCGTGCGCATGGGCACCAGCGAGATCTATCGCGCGACCGCCGCGGTCGAGGACGTGACCGATGCGCTCGTGGTGGACATCCCGCGCGAGGGCGCTGAGGAGGAGCTGTGGATGGTCCTGTTCGTGGTGTTGCGCGAAGGCATGGCGCTTGATGAGGAGATCGAGGGAAGGATCAGGCGACGCATCCGCGAGGACTGCTCGCCGCGGCACGTCCCCAACGAGATCCTTCAGATCGAGGAGGTGCCGCGCACACTGTCGGGCAAGGCGCTCGAGGTGCCCGTCAAGCGAATCCTGATGGGCGTCGCCCCCGGCGAGGCTGCGAGCGTGGAGTCGCTGGTGAATCCGGGCGCGCTCGACTACTTCGTGGAGATGGCAAGAACTCGAAAGTGAGCCCGTTCTAAAGGAGTGTGGGGCGCAGCCGTCGAACAAGTGCGCCGATGAGACGACTAGCCACCCCACCCGAGAAGCCCCCCACCGGCGTTGGAGAGCATCAAAGCCTCTCCCTTTACATCCAGACCCGTTTCGATGAGTGCTCGCGCTCTCAGAAGGACGTGGCCCAGTACATCGTGGATCATCTCGACGAGGCCGCCTTCCAGACCGCGGAGGAGCTTGCCCGTCGTGCCAACACTTCGAGCTCCACCGTCGTGCGCTTCTCTCAGGCGCTCGGCTTCGAGGGCTTCCCGGAGCTGCAGGCGGCCGCACGCGACGAGTACCGGCGTGTGCACTCAAAGCCCCAGCCAAGCGCTGGGGTGGGCTCAGACGGGAGCTCCGCGCCACTGTTCTCACTCGACCAGAACGAGTTCGAGACTGCGCTGGCCGCCGATCACCTGAACGTGGAGGAGACCGCCCGCAAGGTCTCACGACCCGCCGTCGACGCGCTCACGGAGGCGATCGTCAGCGCCGAGAAGGTGCTGGTGGCGGGCACCGACCAGATGGCGTTCTTCGCAAGCTACATGCGACACCTGCTGATGCTGCTCGACCTGCGCGTGGATGTGGTGGCGAGCCCCTCGCAGGAGGCGTTGAGCCGTCTCGGGCGGATCGACACGGGCACGCTTGTGATCGGCCTCTCGGCCGGTCGGCCCCATCCGCTGGTGGTGCGCGCGATGAAGCTCGCCCGCCACCGCAAGGCGCGTACTGCCGCGATCACGGATGCAACTCTTTCAGAGGTCGCGAAGCTTGCACAGATCAAGCTGTACTACTCATCGAACAGCCCCGCCTACGTGCGCTCGCACACGGCGCTGCTCAGCCTGATCCAGGCGCTTGCCTATGGCGTGTACGCGAAGGACACCGCGCAGTACGACGACCGCATCAAGGCTTTCCGCCTGAAGTAGTCGGGGCGAAGCTTTTATCTCCCTATTCAGGAAGACAACGCCACATGTGGCGTTGTCCCACCCCGCACATGTGCGGGGTGGCCGACCGGCGCATGCGCCGGTCGGTTTATGAGGCCAAGCCACCGCATGCGGTCCGGCCGACCGGCCCATGTGCCGACCCAGATAAGATCATGAGCATGCGCGACGAGGCGACATTCACCGTCAAGAGCGGCTTGGCAGAGATGCTCAAGGGCGGGGTCATCATGGACGTGGTGACCCCCGAGCAGGCCAAGGTCGCCGAGGACGCGGGCGCCGCCGCGGTGATGGCGCTGGAGCGCGTCCCCGCCGACATCCGTCGGGATGGGGGAGTGGCGCGCATGTCCGACCCGGAGATGATCTCCGGGATCCAGGAGGCCGTCAGCATCCCCGTGATGGCCAAGGCCAGGATCGGGCATTTCGTCGAGGCCCAGGTGCTGGAAGCGCTCGAGGTCGACTACATCGACGAGTCCGAGGTGCTTACGCCCGCCGATGAGAGCAATCACATCGACAAGTGGGCCTTCAAGGTGCCGTTCGTGTGCGGCGCCACCAACCTCGGCGAGGCGCTACGGCGGATCGGAGAGGGCGCCGCGATGATCCGCTCCAAGGGCGAGGCCGGCACGGGCGACATCGTGGAGGCGGTGCGCCACATGCGCGGCATCACCGGCGAGATCCGGCGCCTGGCGGCGCTGCAGGAGAGCGAGCTTGCGAGCGCCGCCAAGCAGCACGCGGCGCCGCTCGATCTGGTGCGCCAGGTTGCGCTGGCAGGGCGCCTGCCGGTTGTCCTCTTCTGTGCGGGTGGAATCGCCACACCCGCCGATGCGGCCTTGATGATGGCGCTCGGCGCCGAGGGGGTGTTCGTGGGCTCCGGCATCTTCAAGTCCGACGATCCTCCGGCGCGCGCCCGCGCGATCGTGGAGGCCACCACCCACTGGCAGGATCCCGAGCGGATCGCCGGCGCATCGCGCGGGCTGGGCCCGGCGATGGTCAGCCTCGAGAGCTCCAAGCTGGCCGACGAGCAGCTGCTCGCCCAGCGGGGTTGGTAGCGCCGGCCTTGGAAGGGCCCTCCGCGCAGGGCCAGCCGGCACCACCCACGTCGCTGTTGATGCCCGTATCGGTGCTGATCGGCGTGCTCGCCCTGCAGGGCGACTTCGAGGCCCATGGCAGGGTCCTGCGACGCCTCGGCGCCGAGGTGCGGGAGGTGCGCGTCCCCTCCGATCTCAACGGCCTGAGCGGCCTGGTCATACCGGGGGGAGAGTCGACCACGATGACGCTAGGCGTGGAGCGCGAGGGGCTGGCCGAGCCGCTACGGGAGCTGGCCGGACGGGACGGGGTGGGGGGGATTCCGATCCTCGGCTCCTGCGCCGGGCTGATCATGCTCGATCGCGAGCACCTGGGGATCATGGACATCCTCGCCGAGCGCAACGCCTTCGGCCGCCAGCTTCAGAGCTTCGAGGCCGACCTGACGGTGAAAGGGCTGGACGGAGCGCCGCTGCACGGAGTGTTCATCCGCGCCCCCTGGATCGCTGAGCACGGGCCCGAGGTCGAGATCCTCGCCGAGATCGACGGTCGCGCGGTCGCCGCCCGCCAGGGACGGGTGCTGGCGGTCGCGTTTCACACAGAGCTGGGCAGCGACGATCGCCTTCACCGGCTGCTTCTCGCCGACGCGGCCGAGAGCAACGGCGCCGGCTCCTCCTGAGCGGGCTGGAGCTTGACCGGCAGCTGGGGCTCTCCCAGCAGCCCCAGCACCCGGTTGAGCGCCTCGTGGATCTCGCCGGGAAGCCGGCCTTCGTCGTCGAGCCGCTCCGCCTCGCTCCACTCCCAGGAGCGCGACACGTGGATCGTGGGGCGCAGGTGGGCGAAGCGCCGCCCGAGCGCGTGCAGGAACGGGTCGAGCCGGGCGCGGTCGCCCTCTGAGGCGTAGCCGCGCTCCAGCAGCCACGGCCACAGGTCGGGGAGGATGTGGTTGCGGTGGTGGGCCCCCACCCGCTTCCAGTCCTCGCCCTGCCAGCGACGGGCGTACTCGGCGGGATCCAGGCGACAGGTGAGATACACGCGCGTGCGCACCGGCGCGTTGCGGAAGCCGAGCAGCGGCTGCGGCTTGACCTGCCAGCCGCCCGCGTCTGAGTCCAAGAGCTCGCACAGGCTCTCGGCGTGACCGCCGGAGTAGAGGTGCTCGGCCTGGGCCTTCAGCTCTCCAGGCCACAGGTGCAGCGTCAGGCGCTCCTCCTCGATGTCCAGCGCGGCGCGCTGCAGCGAGGCCACGCCAAGCGCGGTGTCGAGGCGCACGTGCACGAGGCCGGCGCGCTCGGGCGCAATTCCGGTGGCTTCCCGCAGCAGCGAGCGCAGTCGCCACTTGCGTCGCACGGGGTCGCTGCCGACGCGCCGCAGGGTGCCGAATGGGAGCAGCTGACCGAAATCCTGGTGGGCGTAGGAGAGCACGTCCTGGACGATCGCCTGCTCGGCCGGCCCGAGCACCCCGAGCTCCACCAGCCGCCACCACGACTCGAGCAGATCGTGCCAGCGCAGCACATTCGTGCGACGCTCAACGAAGCGGGTCCCGCCGAGGTTGAGCTCGGCGGCGCGGTGACCGTTACGCCGTGCCCAGCGGCGGCAGACCTTGCTCTCGAGCACCACCACAAGGTCGGGATCGAAGCGCAGCACTCCGTCGAAGCGCTGGGCGCTGTCGATGTCGGTGATCTCCTCCGCCAGCTCGAACGGCTCGGTATCGGGGGTCAGGAAGACACTCACCAGCCGTCCGCGCTGCACCTGTCCGGCCGCGAGGTTTTCCTCGGAGGGGTCGACGATGTTGGTGGCCTGCATGTCCACGATGCAGTCGGGCAGCTGGCTCTGAGAGGGCTCCCCGATCGCCGCCAGCAGCGTCTCACGGGCGAGCGGCACCAGTCGCAGGACGATCATTGCCGCCCGTGTGAGCTGATCCTCGTGTCCGCGTGAGAGCTCGCGGTAAGGCTCGAACACGTTCAGGTGCGGATTGGACGTCGTGCTCTCCATGACCCTCCCTCCTTACCAGGTGTCATGGAGTTTATTGTACTCTACTGTTTCAAGAGACTTCAAAGCGCACTACGCCGCCTAGCTCGCGCTCCAGCACGCGACCGTCGTCGATCAGCAGATCGACATGACCGACCACCTCTGACAGCGTCAGAAACGCCTGGGTGACTGCCACGTTGCCCCACATCTGCTGGGCCAGCTCGTAGGCGTTGCGCGGCCGCTCGGCGATCAGCGCCAGCAGCTTCTCGGCGCGACGCTCGTGCATGCGGAAGCGCTCCTCGATCAGCCCACGGTGATCTTCCACCGGCTCACCATGCCCCGCGAACACCACATTAAGCTCCATTTCGCGCGTGCGTCGCAGCGAGTCCAGATAGGCCATCAGCGCCCGTGGGCGCTCGATCGCCTCGCGCTGGCGCTCTTGTGCGGACCCCGGCGGTCGAGGCACGTCCGCTCCCTGACCCTCCGAGGCGTCCACTCCCTGACCCTCCGAGGCGCCCGCCGCCGGCGCGAGTGGCGCGAGCGGCTTGGACAGCAGCGGATTCGAGGAGATGCGCTTGAGCAGGTGATCGCCGCCGAACAGCTCGCCGGATGCCTCGTCCCAGAACACGGTGTCCGAGGGCGAGTGCCCGGGACGGTGCAGCACGCGCCAGCTGCGCGAGGCGAACTCGAGCAGCTCACCCTCGGCGAGCGGGCGCGTGACGTGCGCGGCCGCACCCCAGCCGCGAAAGCTCGCCGAGACGGCGCGCAGGGCGTACACCACGTCCTGGGGAATGCCGTAGCGCAGCATGATCGTTGCAGAGAAGCCGTCGTTCTCCTCCATCTCGCGCTTGTAGTCCGCAAGCCAGGGCGCAAGCCGATCGAGCGCGCACACCTCGGCGCCCGAGCGCTTCGCGAGGATCTGCACGAGGCCGATGTGGTCGATGTGCTGGTGGGTCACCACGATCCGCCTCAGGTCCTCAACGCGGTGCCCCCGCTCTGCCAGCGCGGCCTCCATCGCCGTGAGCGAAGTAGCGGAGTTGGGTCCCGCGTCCAGCAGCGTCAGCGGATCGTCTTCCACCAGGTAGCAGTTCACGCGACCGACCGCGAACGGCGTCGGGATCGCCAGGCAGTGGACGCCCTGCTCGGCCGCGCGAGCGAGGGTCTGCTCGGCGTCGGTCACGAGCGGATCAGCTCTAGCACCTCGTCGCGCATGCTCTGCATGTGCTCCTGCGAGCGCAGCGACTCCAGACACAGACGCAGCAGCGGCTCGGTGTTGGAGGGACGCACGTTGAAGTGCCAGTCCTCGTAGTCGATCGACACGCCGTCGAGCCGACTCTGCTCCGCGTCGGCGTAGCGCTCTGAGATCTGCGTCATCTTGGCCTCCTGGTCTGAGACCTCCGTGTTGATCTCACCGGAGATGAAGTAGCGCTCGCGATAGGGCCGCAGCAGCTCCGAGAGACGCTTGCCCTGCAGCGAGAGCTGCTCGAGGATCAGCAGCGCCGGGATCGTGCCGGAGTCCGCGCAGTAGAAGTCGCGGAAGTAATAGTGACCGGAGACCTCGCCGCCGAACAGTGAGCCCTCCTCGCGCATGCGCGTCTTGAAGAAGGCGTGCCCCACCCGGTTGATGTACGGCGTGCCGCCCTCCCGCCTGACCGTGTCGGGCACCGCTCGGCTGGCCCGCACGTCGTAGAGGATCGCCGAGCCTGGCCTCTTGCGCAGCAGCGACTCGGAGAGCAGCGCGGTGAGAAAGTCGCCGTCGACGAACTCGCCGGTGTCGTCGATGAAGAAGCAGCGGTCGGCGTCCCCGTCCCAGGCGATCCCGAGCTCGGCGCCCGTCTCACGCAGCTTCTCGATGATGAACGTGCGGTTCTCGGGCAGCAGCGGGTTGGGCTCGTGATCGGGGAAGTTCCCGTCCGGGGTCCAGTAGGTCTCGATCAGATCGAGCCCAAGACGCTCCAGCAGGGGGCCCACCATTGGGCCGGCCATACCGTTGCCGCCGTCCACGACCACCTTCAGCGGCTTGATCGCCTCGGCGTCGATCATCTCGAGCGCCGCCGCCTGGAACTCCTCGTAGACGTCGACTTCCTGCAACGTGCCGAGCGGGGGAGGGCTCCCATCGCCGCTTGCGCCCTCTGGGGTGTCGAAGCCCTGCTCGATCGCGCGACGGATGTCCTGGATGCCCTCGTCCCCGGAGAGCGCGATCGCCCCCTCGCGCACCAGCTTCGCTCCCGTATAGGCCTTGGGATTGTGCGAGGCGGTGCACATCAGCCCGCCGTCGAGCTCGCGCGAGCCGACGAGGTAGTAGAGCATCTCGGTGCCGACCTGGCCGGCATCGAGCACGCAAGCGCCCTCCATCAGAAGGCCCTCGCGGTAGCGCGCCGCCAGCTCCGGGGCGGTCAGGCGCATGTCGCGACCGAGCCCCACCCGCAGGTCGCCGGTGGGCTTGCCCGAGAGCTTGCAGAGCACCCGGGCGAACGCGCGGCCTATCTGAAGCGCGGTTTCCCCGTCGATCTGCTCGCCGTAGAGCCCGCGAATGTCATATGCCTTGAAGATGCTCGGATCGATCGCCATGGGGTCGCATCCTAGAGGTGGGCCGCGCCAAAGGGTCCGTGGCGGGGCCGAAGTATCCTTTCGGTCCATGTCAGGACATTCCAAGTGGGCGAGCATCAAGCACAAGAAGGCGATCGTGGACTCGCGACGCGGCCAGCAGTTCACCAAGCTCGCGCGTGCCGTCACCGTGGCCGCACGCGACGGTGGGGGCGACCCGACCGGCAATGCGCCACTCGCGCTCGCGATCGCCAAGGCGAAGGCGGCGTCGATGCCGAAGGACAACATCGAGCGCGCGATCGCCAAAGGCACCGGCGAGGGCGGCGAAGCCGACGCGATCGAGACCGTCCTCTATGAGGGCTACGGCCCCGGCGGCGTGGCGGTGCTCGTGGAGGCGCTCACCGACAATCGCAACCGCACAGGCGCCGATGTGCGCCACGCGTTCTCCAAGTACGGCGGGAGCCTTGGGGAGCCCGGCTCGGTGGCCTACCTGTTCGAGAAGCAGGGCTCGATCGCCGTGGACGCCGGCTCCTACTCGGAGGACGACCTGATGGTGGCGGTCGAGGCCGGCGCCGAGGACATCTCCGCGGATGAGGACGTGTTCGAGGTGATCACCCAGCTCGGCGACTTCACAGCCGTACGGGGTGCGCTCGAGCAGGCCGGCATCGAGATCCAGAGCGCCGAGCTCGCCTACCGCCCCAAGAGCCTCGTGCCGATCGACGAGTCCCAGACGGTGAGCCTGATGAAGTTGATCGAAATGCTCGACGAGCTCGACGACGTCGACGAGGTGTACGCAAACTTCGATGCCCCGGCCGAGGTGCTTGAGCGCATCGCCGGATGAGACCGGTGGTGATCCTGTGCGGCGGCCGCGGCACGCGGCTGCGCGAGCACACCCAGGAGATCCCCAAGCCACTCGTCGAGATCGGTGGGCTGCCGATCGTGTGGCATGTGATCCAGCTCTATGCCGTCCAGGGCTTCCAGCGGTTCCTGCTCGCCACCGGCTACAAGGGCGAGCTGATCGAGCAGTTCGCCCGGCAAACCGCCTGGCCGGAGGGCGTGAGCGTCGAATGTCTGGACACGGGCCTTGACACACCCACGGGCGGTCGCATCAAGCTGCTCGAGCAGCCCCTGGGAGGCGAGCCGTTCTGCGCGACCTACGCCGACGGGCTCGCAAGCGTCGACCTCGGGCAACTGCTCGGATTCCACAGCTCCCACGGCAAGCTCGCGACGATGACCGTCGTGCGCCCCACGCTGCAGTTCGGCGTCACCGAGCTCGACCGGCATGACGGCCGCGTGCGCGGCTTTCAGGAGAAGCCGCGCTCCGAGCACTGGATCAACGGGGGCTTCTTCTGCTTCGAGCCGGGCGTGCTCGACCACCTGCGACCCGAGCACGTGCTCGAGCGCGAGCCGCTGGAGCGCCTGGCGGCAGATGGGGAGCTGCACGCCTACCGGCACGAGGACTTCTGGGAGTGCATGGACACCTACAAGGACGCGGTCGCGCTCAACGATCTGTGGGCCAGCGGCGAGGCCCCATGGAGATCGTGGTCTCAGTCCGCGCTCGAGGCCAGCGGGCGCGCCCTGTAGAGAGCTACCGGCTCGCGGACGCCGCGAAGGCGCCGCTCACCTGCATAGGACCAGCTGTAGGCATCCCGGGTCGAGTTGCGGACCTCACGCTCGGCGAGCACGCTGCCGGGCCGCGCGATCGCCGTGATGCGACTCGCGAGGTTCACCGGGCGCCCGAACCAGTCGCCCGCGCGGCTGAGCGCCGCGCCTGTCGCGATGCCGGCCCGTAGCTGCGGGAACGACTCGCCCTCCGAGCCGGCGGCGTCCACCAGGACCATCGCCGCGTCTATCAACGGCTGAGGCTCGGTCGAGGTCAGCATCACGGCGTCGCCGATCGTCTTGATCAGCCGCACCGGCTGCTCGGCCACGCTGCTGGCAAGCTCCTCCAGACGCACCGCCAGACGCGAGAGCTCGTCAGGTTGGACCTGCTCGCCCAGGCGCGTGAACCCGACGAGGTCCGCGAAGCAGACGTTCACCTCACGCGAGCCGGGCAGTCGTCCCCCCACTCGCTCCGCCGCGCTGATCGCCTCGCTCTCGGCCATCTGGCGCAGGTGCAGGGTCAGGAGGTTCGTTATCAACGGTCCCAGCATCGGGTAGAGCTGGGAGGTAGCGAGCGCGTAGCGCTGTGCGAGCTCGTGCTCTCCGACGCCGGGCTCCAGGACCAGGCGCAGCGTCAGAGCGCGCATCGCCTCCGCCGACTGGGCCAGGCCACGGCCGAGGGTCCGCATCAGCTCCAGCATCTCCTCGTGAGAGATGCCGGCAGCCTGCGCAAGGTTTGCCATCTGGACCGATTCGAGATCGGCCTCGATGTAGGCGCGCTCATCGGGCGCCGGCGTCGACAGCCCGGTCGCCCGGCGCGCGGCGAGCAGGAACTCGAGGTCCACGCCCGCGAGCTCGGCCACCTCGGCGGCGGTGTAGCGCTCGTGCCCGGCGATCACCCGCTCGGCCGCCACGAACACGATCGTGCCCTCGGCGGTGTGGCGGCGCAGCTCTGCCAGCGGCACGCCATCGGCCGACAGCTGGGCGAGCAGTCGCAGACGCTCCTCGCGCTCGGCGCCGGCCAGGCCGTCGAGCAAGCCCTCGCGCGCGAAGTCCTCGGGAACCGACGGTCCGTGCCGCTCGTCGCTCATGCGACCCAGCCTCGTTCGTTCCTCATGCAACCCAGCCTATGGCAGGCAGGCGTCCGGGGCTCAGCGCAGAATCCACCTGCATGATCGTGCTCGGCATCGACCCAGGTCTCGCCAATACCGGCTACGGCGTCGTCGCCCGTGACGGGCCCAGCCTGACAGCGCTCGACGGCGGCGTGATCCAGACGCGCCCCGGGCTTGCGATCGAGCGGCGTCTTGCGACGATCGCCTCTCGCATCCGCGAGATCCTGGGCGAGCACGACTGCGATGCGATGGCGCTCGAGCAGCTCTATTTCGGACAGAACGCCAACAACGCGTTCGCCGTCGGGCAGGCGCGCGGCGTGACGATGCTCGCGGCAGGCGAACGGGAGATCCCGTGCTTCTCCTACACCCCGCAGCAGGTCAAGTCGGCGGTCTGCGGGCACGGTCGCGCCGCAAAGGACCAGGTGGCTCGCATGGTGCAGACGCTGCTCGCGCTTCCGCGGATGCCGGTGAGCGACCATGCCTCCGACGCGCTCGCGGTAGCGGTCTGCCACGTCAACGGCACACCGCTCGCGGACGCGGTCGCAAAAGCGC
>DATHPT010000335.1:0-2308 GCA_035483615.1 Solirubrobacteraceae bacterium
AAGACGGTTGCGATCGAGCCCCGACACCACGCGCCGCGGCTGCTCGAGCTCGGAGGCAGCCACAAGCGCCTGCACCTCCACGAGCAGCGGGCGCGAGCCCTCCATCGCCGCCAGCACCACGCTCCCCGGAGCGCGGGTCGCCTCGGCCACGAAGCGCGCGGAGGCGTCGAGCACCTCGACGAGCCCGCCCTGGCGCATCTCGAACAGCCCCGCCTCGTTGGTGGATCCAAAGCGGTTCTTCAGCGCTCGCAGCTCGCGGTAGGGCCGCTCGCGCTCGCCCTCGAACTGCAGCACGCAGTCCACCAGGTGCTCGAGCACGCGGGGGCCCGCAAGCGCCCCGTCCTTGGTTACGTGTCCGACAAGCACCACGGCAATGGAGCGCGCCTTGGCGAGATCCATGATGCGGGCGGCCACCTCGCGCACCTGCCCAACCGATCCCGGAGCACCGGAGAGCTCCCCCGAGCGCAGCGTCTGCACGGAGTCGATCACGCACACGCTCGGGGCATGGGAGGCGATCGCGTCGAGTACCGCATCGAGGTCCGTCTCGGCGAGCACGGGCACCTCCAGTGCACTTGGTGAGAGCCGCTCCGCACGAAGCCTCACCTGCTCGGCGGACTCCTCGCCGCTCACGTACAGCGTCTTATGACCCGCCCCGGCGATGTTCCCGAGCGCCATGTTGGTGAGCGTCGACTTCCCGATTCCAGGCGAGCCACCCAGCAGCACGAGCGATCCGGGGACGAGCCCTCCCCCGAGCACGCGGTCGAGCTCGCCGATACCGGTCTGCAGGCGCGCAAGCGGAGCTGCCGCCACCTGCGAAAGGCGCACCGGAGGCTCCGCGGCAGCACCCGCACGCGCGGCGGCGCCGTGCTTGCGCGAGCCACCTCTGACATCCGCGCCGCCCGCCGGGGCGCGCTCCTCGACAAGCGTGTTCCATGCCCCACAGCCCGGGCACTGTCCATGCCACTGGGCCGACTGCAGACCACATTGAGAGCAGATCTGAACGGTTGAAGCGCGAGCCACCCGACCAGCCTACGCGCCACCCCCGACGGTTCACTCCCGACGGGTTCACTCCCGACGGCTGTACGCGCGCACACGCACGCGCGCGACACCCCCCGAAGAGAGGCAAACAACCAGCGCGCCCCCTCGCGCAGCGCCACTCGCCGAGGACTACCGCGAGAACGACCCCCTACCCAAAAAATCCCGTCAGGTCAAAGCCGGCCCACGACCGCGCTGCGGCGCTCGTAGAGCATCACGTCACGCCAGCCACCGTCAATCATCCTGCCGACGCGCTCACGGCGGCCGACCAGCCGGAAGCCACAGCGCTCGTGCAGCGCGATCGAGCCTTGATTCTCAGGAAAGATCCCCGCCTGCAGGGTCCAGAAGCCCAAGCGCTCGGACTCCTCGATCAGCGCACCGAGCAGCAGCTTGCCCACACCGCGCCGGGCATGGCCCTGGTCGACGTACACGCCGACCTCCCCCACACCGCGGTAGACGGCACGCGCGGATATCGGGCTGAGCGCGGCCCAGCCCAACACCTCATCGGCCGCCCCGCGCGCCACCAGGCAGGGATCAACGCGTGCCGCCCGCCACTGCGGCCAGCTGGGAAGCGCGTGCTCGAACGTCGCGTTGCCGGTGGCCATCCCTTCGCGATAGATGCGCGCCACCGCCGGCCAGTCATCGGCGCTCATCGGCGCCGCCGTCACCTTCAGATTGGCGCTCAGCTGAACCCCTGGCTAGGACTCGGCCGGGTGCTCGTCGTCGTGGTGCTCCTCCTCGCCGACCGGAAGCTCGGCGCCCGGCTCGGGCTCGCCACCGCCGGCTCCGACGCCGACGGGCGTCTTCTGCTTCTTGGGCTTGACGATCGTGAGGCGCACCTCGCCGTCCTCGCCCTCGGGGGCGGGGTCGACGACGACCGTGGCGCCGGGCGTCAGCTGCTCGCGCAGCACGAAGTCGGCAAGTGGGTCCTCGATGTAGCGCTGGATCGCGCGCCGCAGCGGACGGGCGCCCATCGCGGGATCCCAGCCCTTGTCGACCAGCAGGTCCTTGGCGGGATCGGTCAGCTCCAGCTGCAGCTCGCGTTCGGCCATCGACTCGCGGATGCGCACCAGCAGGAGCTCCACGATCTGGCGGATCTCCTCCTTCTGGAGCTTGTGGAACACGATCACGTCGTCGATGCGATTCAGGAACTCGGGCCGGAACACCTTCTTGAGCTCGCCCATGATGCGGTTCTTCATGTCGTCATAGGTGATGCCGGTCTCGTCGTCGGAGACGGCGAAGCCGAGCGGTGTGTTGCGCGCGATCTCGGCCG
>DATHPT010000336.1:0-4338 GCA_035483615.1 Solirubrobacteraceae bacterium
CAGGCCCGATGCGGGAAGCAGGCCCGATGCGGGAGGCAGGCCCGATGCGGCAAGGGCGTCGAGTCCGGCCTGCAGCTCCCCTCGCTCGCCGCCGATCGCCACGGCACGGTGATCGAAAGTCGACCTCCGCGTCAGCGCGAGCGCGAGCCCATCGACCGCGAGATCGGGCTCGCCGCCGAGAAAGGACGACAGACGCGCGCCCTGCCCCCGCAGGGCGCTCTCGCTGCGCGCGGACACCACGAGTGGCACCACGTCGCTCTGGAGCGGGCCGCCTTGCAGCACTGGGGTCTCCCCTCCCTCCAGCGCGCCGGACACAGCCTCTTCGACGGACACAGCCTCCTCGAGGATCACGTGCGCGTTCGTGCCGCTGGCCCCGAACGAGGAGACGCCCGCCCGCCGCGGCTCGCTTCCCTGTAGCCAGGGCACCGCCTGCTCCAGCAGCGAGACTCGCCCGGCCGACCAGTCCACCTGCCGGCTGGGTCGATCGACGTGCAGAGTCCTCGGGAGCGTTTCGTGCCGCAGCGCCATCACCATCTTGATGACACCGGCGACTCCGGCTGCGGCCTGGGTGTGCCCGATGTTCGACTTGATCGATCCGAGCCACAGCGGGCGATCCTCGGGGCGGTCCTGGCCGTAGGTTGCAAGCAGCGCCTGCGCCTCGATCGGATCCCCGAGAGTGGTGCCCGTGCCATGGCCCTCCACCGCGTCGACGTCTCGTGCTGAGAGCCCCGCGTTGGCCAGCGCCCTGCGAATCACACGCTGCTGGGAGGGGCCGTTGGGAGCGGTGAGCCCGTTGCTGGCCCCGTCCTGGTTGACCGCGCTGCCTCGGATCGTGGCGAGCACTCGATGGCCGCGGCGTCGCGCCTGGGCGAGGGGTTCCAGCAACAGCACGCCCACTCCCTCGCTCCAGCCGGTCCCGTCGGCGCCGTCGGCATAGGGCTTGCAGCGTCCGTCCGGGGCGAGCCCCCGCTGACGTGAGAGCTCCAGGAACATGATCGGGGTGGGCATGAAGTTCACGCCTCCGACCAGCGCGAGCGAGCTCTCCTGCGAACGCAGCGAAGCGCACGCCAGGTGCAATGCCACCAGCGAGGAGGAGCAGGCCGTGTCGATCGTCAGGGCTGGCCCCTCCAAGCCCAGCGCATAGGAGACGCGCCCGGAGACGATGCTGCTGAGGGTGCCGCTGCCGTAGTGCCCGTCGACCGACTCCGAGGAGGACCCGGAGCTGCCGAGCGAGCCGACGCCGTAGCCGTTGGTGGCCGCGCCGACGAACACCCCCGTCTGGCTTCCCTGCAGCGACAGCGGCTCGATCCCCGCGCTCTCGATCGCCTCCCAGGAGGCTTCCAGCAGCGATCGCTGCTGGGGATCCATCGCAAGCGCCTCCCTCGGGCTGATCGAGAAGAAGTCGGCGTCGAAGTCCGCCACGTCATGAACGAAACCTCCCTCGCGAACGTAGGTGGTTCCGGCTCGGTCGGGGTCAGGGTCATACAGCCGCTCGGTGTCCCACCCGCGGTTGACGGGGAACTCCGAGATCGCATCCCGATCGCGGCTCACGAGCTCCCACAGATCCTCGGGCGAGGCGATCCCGCCCGGATAGCGACAGCTCATGCCGACGATCGCGATCGGCTCGCTGCCCTGACCCTCGACCTCGCGCAGGCGCTGACGAGCGTCGTGCAGCTCGACCGTGACTCGCTTCAGATAGTCGCGCAGCTTCTCGTCGTTGGTCATCGGGCCTCTCCAGTGCTTGCGTTACACATGTCCATTGCCGCGCCGCTCGGGCGAGTCGAGCTCCTGATCGATGAACTCGAAGATCTCCTCGTCGGAGGCGACCTCCAGTCGCTCCGCGACCGCTACGCCGCCTGTCTGGCCGTCCCGCGAGAGCTCGCGGTCCTCGCTCTCCAAGCGGGCCAGAAGCGTGCGCAGGCGAGCCGCCACGCCGCTGCGCTCGGCGCTGTCATCCAGCGACGCGAGCGAGCGTTCGAATCTCGCCAGCTCGACGTCCGCGGAGGCGCTTCCCGCCGGGTCATCTCCGTCCAGCTCGGCCAGGAGATGGTCGGCCAGCACCGCCGGGGTCGGATAGTCGAAGGCGAGCGTGGTCGCGAGTCCCAGCCCCGTGGCGGACTCGAGCCGGTTGCGAAGTTCCACCGCGGTGAGCGAGTCGAAGCCGAGCTCTCTGAACGCGCGCTTGGGATCGACCGCCTCGAGCGTGGGATGGCCGAGCACTCGCGCCACCTCGGTGCGAACCAGCTTCAGCGATATCTGCCTGCGACCCTCCGGAGACGCCTCGCGGATACGGGAGCGCAGGTCGGCGGCGACGGTGCCCTCCGGCTGGCGATCGGGCGCCCTCAGCGCCGTCCTTGCCTCAGTGAGGTCTTCGATCAGCGGCCGCGGGCGTGCGAACGCGAAGAGGGGCGCGTAGCTGTCCCACCTGATGTCGGCCACCATTGCGAACCGCTCCTCGCGCAGCAGCGCGTCCTCCAGAGCGTCGAGCGCCGCGCTCGACGCCATCGGCTCCAGTCCGTGCCGTCGCAGCGCCTCCCCGGTCGTGGGCCCATCGGCCATGCCCGCTCCCTCCCAAGGACCCCACGCGATCGAGGTGGCGGGCAGGCCGAGGGCGTGGCGCTGCGCGGCCAGCGCGTCCAGGTGGGCGTTTGCGGCCGCGTACGCTCCCTGCAACCCCGAGCCGAGCGTGCCCGCGATGGACGAGAACAGCACGAACATCGACAGGTCGAGATCCCGCGTGAGCTCGTCCAGATGCGACGCGCCCACAGCCTTCGCCGAGATCGCGAGCCTGAGATCGCTCTCTGTAAGGGTCTCGATCGCGCCGTGCGCCCCAGCGCCGGCGGTGTGCACGACCCCGCAGAGCGGGCGATGCTCGAGCAGCGAGCCGATCAGCTCCGTCAGCCGCTCGCGCTCAGCGACGTCGCAGGCGATGATCGTGACCTCGGCGCCCAACTCGACAAGCTCTACCCGAAGCTGCTCCGCGCCGGGCGCATCCGCTCCTCGACGGCTGAGCAGCAGCAGATGCTCTGCCCCGCGCCGAGCCAGCCGACGCGCCACCTGGCCACCCAGCCCGCCCGTGCCGCCGGTGATCAGCACCGTCCCCTGTGGACACCGCCACCTCTCGCCGGTGGGCTGCTCGGCGTGCGAGCGGGTCAGGCGGCGGGCGAGCAAGCCTGCGCCTCTCACCGCCAGCTGATCCTCCGCCGAGGCGTCGGCCAGCGCGCCCGCCAGCAACGATCCGCTGCGCTCGTCAAGCGTCTCGGGCAGATCCAGCAGTCCTCCCCATCGCTGTGGGTGCTCGAGCCCGATCGTCAAGCCCAATCCCCAGATCTGCGCCTGGGTCGGGGAGCTCACGCGATCGGAGGGGGCCACCGATACAGCGCCCCGCGTGACCAGCCAGAGCGGATCCTCGAGCTGGACATCCCCGAGAGCCTGGGTGAGCGCGAGCGTCGCGGACAGACCCGTCGGGGGGCTTGCGTGAGATCGGCCAGACGCCTCCTCCAGGGCCAGCAAGGACACGACGCCCCTCACGGCATCCCCGTCGGGAAGCGCGCCAAGCGCGTCTCGCAAACGCTTGCAAAGTCGAGCGCGCGAGTCCTCGCCCTGCTCGAGCTGGATCGGTAGGACCTGCGCGCCGTGTCCGCGCAGCACCTCGATCAGGTTCGCGCACCATTTCTGGATCGGGTTCGCGTTCGATCCCTGCACCGGGTTCAAAGCCGATCCCTCGATCGAATTCGTCTCAAGGCTCATGTCCGATCGGCCGTCTCCGCAGTGGCTCGGCAGCACCACCAGCCAGGTCCCGTCGAGCGCCGGCGCGAGGGACGCGGCGATCGGCTTCCAGCTCACGCGATAGCGCAGGTCGCTCACGGGCGAGCGCTCGCGTTCCTGGCGCACGGGCGAACCGCTCTCCAGCCAGTAGCGCTCGCGCTGGAAGGGATAGGTGGGAAGCTCAACCGCCTCGCCGCCCGACGCGCCCGCGGCGCCGAGCATCGCGGCCCAGTCCACCGACGCGCCGCGGGTCCACAGCTCGCCCAGCGCGCTGAGCAGCGAGCGCGTCTCCGATGCTCCTGCCCGCACGGCCGGGGCGACGGTCGGGGTATCGTCCTCGCGCTCGATGCTTCGCAGGCATTCGTCGACCATCGCGATGAGCGCTCCATCCGGGCCGATCTCCAGGAAGCCGCCCACGCCCTTCGCGGCAAGCGAGCCGACTCCATCGGCGAAGCGAACGGTGTGGCGCACGTGCTGCACCCAGTAGTCCGCCGAGCAGAGCTCGTCGGACCCCGGCTCGCCGGTGAGGTTGGACACGATCGGCAGTTGGGGCGCATGGAACGAGATCCC
>DATHPT010000337.1:0-9408 GCA_035483615.1 Solirubrobacteraceae bacterium
CCGCCATTTGCACGAGCTGGCGCTGAGGCCGCAGCGAGGACGTGGGCTCCCGCCATGGCTGCTGCCCCACACGGCGCGCGGCCTGTCGATGTGCGCTGAGCCGCTTGCCTGGAAGCGTCTCGACGGTCCTCGCTGGTGGGCGTGCGACGCGCACATTCTCACCCGTGGTGTGGAGGAGCTTGGCCTGTTTGAGAACCACCGCCGCCGAGCGGCGTTCGCCGGCCTGGAGAGCCGCCATCCTCTGTTCGACCTGGACCTGGTGGAGCTGGGTTTGCGCCAACCCCCGCTGGCCACTTTCGATCGTCTGCTGGACCGACCCGTGTTGCGCGCGAGCATGGCCGGCCTGCTGCCAGACGCCGTGCGAACGCGACGCGCCAAGGCGCTGTTCGATTCGCTGCTGATCGACTCGCTGGCGGGACCGGACGGCGCCGCGATCCGCGGCCTGCTGTCCGGGCCAGGTGTGGAGCTCGCGGCCTATGTCGACGTCGAGCAGATGCAGCGCACCCTGTTCCAGGGCCGAAGCGGAACCGGTGACTTCCGTTGGGGCTACCAGGTGTGGCGTCTGGCGAGCGCCGAGTGCTGGCTGCGCTCACAAGCACACGGCGGAATCGAACGGATAGCCTCGGAGCTGTCCTGCTCACCGGCACGAGTGACCGTACGGACAGTCTCGCCGGCAACCCCGGCACGGACCAGTACCTTTTTCCAACAGTCCGTTTTTCAGTCTTGATCTGCCCCGTGCTTGCTTTTACGGTTCGCTGTCGTTGTAGCCGTTCCGTCTGAAAGCGGTACGGATATCCGGATATCCACAAAGGAAACACTGCCATGGATGATCAGATGTTCTCCCAGGGCGAGTACGTAAGCCCTTGCGTCGTCGACTACGGCGACCTGCAGGAGCTGACAGCCGCTTGCGCCGAAGGCTCAGGCGGAGACGCATTCGCTCCCAGCGGGAGCAAGAGCGGGATCTCTTTCGGGATCAGCAATCCCGCTTTCAACTGCAAGTCCGCTCCCTGAGCGGGGAGTGAGCGAGCAGACTCGATGAACAGCCAAACAACCGCCTCCGGGCGGTTGTTTGGTATTCGGGCTCAGCGTGCGATCAGTGGACGGACGCGATCGCGGCTCTCTACCAGCAGGCGACGTGCGAGCGGCCACGGCCTGCGGGGCGGCGCCGGGACCGAAGCGGGATCCAGCGGATCACCCGCGACGAGCGCCAACTCGACGCGCTCGCCCGAGGCCACCGGCAGCGTCTTCGAGGTCCAGCTCCCCACCCCTCTTCTCAGCGCGACGGGAGCCGAGCCACAGAGCAGCCAGCGCTGAGGCTCGCTTGCGATCAGGCTCGGAACGCTCACCCGCAGAGCGCTGACCTCGGGAGGTATCTCAAGAACGGCCTTTCTGGAGTGCAGTTGCACGTGCAGCGTTTGCCCGACACGCCTGCTGAAGAAGCAGTCGCGGGCGATCGAGCCGACCGACCCCCAGCGCACCTCGCCGAGGCCGTTGATTTCACTCGCGGCCTGCGCAAGCGAGTCCAGACCATCGGCGAAATCCCCGTGATGGGCAAACAGGATCAGCGGCTGGCGCAACAGCGCCCGAAAGACCAGATCCTCGCGGGACTGCTCGATCGGATGGCGGGGGATCACCGGCAGGCCCCCGTCGATCAGGTCTGTCGGATGCCACTTGAGCAGGCGGGCCGGCAGGAGCGTCGACAGCGAGCGCGGATCCTGCCACGGGTGACGGCGCCCGATGCAGGCGCCCTCGAAGCCCAGCCTGAACATCGCCGCGAGAGCCATCGTGGAACAGAGCTCATGCGGTGGCACCATTACACGCTCGATCGCGACTCCGCAGCGGCGCTCCAGCGCCGAGGTGCGGCGCAGTGCCTGTGCGAGCGCGCTCTGTGCCGTGCGATCGTCGAGGAGACGGCCGAGCTCGCCCGAGAGGTGATCGTTGCCGTGCATGAGCAATGACAGCGCGCGGGGATGCCCTCCCACCAGCGCACCGGCGCGCCTGCTGAACATCCAACCGTCGAGCGGGACGGTCGCGAGAGCAAGGTGGTAGCCGTGGCGATCGGCGTGGGCGATCAGCTCGCGATAGCTCAGATAGCCGTAGGAGCTGTGATGGAGGTTGGGATCGTCGATGACGAACGCGGCTCGCAACGGCTGGCGCTCCCATGCAAGCTCGCTGCAAACTCGATGCAACAGGTGCAGCAACGGCGCCAGCCCCATGAAGTGACCGGCCCTGAGCTGATCGCGCAACGCCTCGCCCTCGCCGAGATCTTCGGGGCAGTAGGAGCTGTATTGCAACCACCGCGAGTTTCCCGCCCGGCGCCACCAGACTGGCCGTCCGTCAGCCAGCGCGAGCACTCGGTCGCCCTCCGACGGACCGGGGAGATGGTCCTTCGGACCGGGAAGAGACGACGATGGAGCGCACTCCTCTGAGAGCCTGCGTCCCCTGAGCGCGCCCATCAACGATCTGTCCTCAGTCAGCTCAACCGTGAGCACAGCGCGCGCCGGACCGGCGCTTTGGGCGCAGACGATCAGGCACGGGCACGGTGGCGCCACAGGAAGCGCCGCGGAGTCGGAGACCCCAGCCGACCGGCGCTCCGGATCCTGCGCGGTCGGCTGCACACCGAACGCGAGCACGCCGTCGAGACCGTGCAGGTCGTTCTGCTCACGTCCCTGAAAGCGCACGGGAAAGGCTTGCTCGAGCGCGTCGAAGAACGTGCGGCGCTCCTCGGCGGCATGTGAGGGGACCACCCCGACGAGCTTTCGCGGCTGCTCTTGCTCGTCTTGCCCTGTTAGGGCGCTTTGCTCACCCTCCAGAGGAGCGCGATACAGGTGAGCAGGTCCACTCTGCGCGGTTGGCGTCAACTGTTCTCCTGGGCATTCGAGGGTTTCGAGGCGCTGTTCGGGTCTGGAATCTCCCGACCTTCCAGTAACGGTCTTCTCGACTCCAAAAGTCCATACGCGAACAAGCCGTTAGTCGGCTGTGTCCATGAACGGCATTCACACTCATCCAACCGCGGACCAGAGCCCGTCGACGCAATCGCCCACCGTGGCTTTGATCGCAGGCGATGGTCCCGGCGAGAAGATAGCCGAGGCCCTGAGCAGACAGGAACTCGACGTGACCACGTTCGAGGAGGCGCAAACGCTGCTCGCCGAGCACGCGGAGCAGACCGAGCTCCCGTTGATCTTGCTTTGGACGGAGGACTCCGGCCCGACGCTTGCGCGATCGATCGAACCGCTGATCGGCGGCTTCCCCCAGGCGCACATCGTCGTGATCTGCCCGAGCATTCAGCGGTGGGCAGTGCGCTCAGCCCTGGCTGCTGGAGCGGTGGGGGTGGTGCTCTACGACAACATCGATGAAACATTGGGTCCCTGTCTGCGGGCGGTGCTGAGCGGACAGGTCTGCGTACCTCGAATCCACTCGCGCCAGGTCGAGCCGCCCGCGCTGTCCGCGCGCGAGAAGCAGATCCTGGGGCTGGTTGTGATGGGCTACATGAACAGTCAGATCGCCGATCAGCTGTTCCTCGCCGAAAGCACCATCAAGAGCCACCTCTCCTCAGCATTCGCAAAGCTCGGCGTGCGCTCTCGTCACGAGGCCGTGAACCTGATAGTCGATCCCCAGCAAGGATGGGGCATGGGCATCCTCGGACTCGGCGGCGAGCCGATCGAGCTGAGCTCGAGCACACAGTCATGAGCACTGCCACGACAGTGCCCGTCCCGATGACCCTGATGGATCATCACGACCCCGAGCTGTTCGATGAACTGCTCGCAGCGCTCAAGGGTGTCGCCGAGACCGGCGCCTTCACCGGCGGCGGCGCCGTCGAAGCATTCGAGAGCGACTACGCGCGCTGGTGCGAGGCGCCCCACGCGATCGGGGTGTCCTCCGGGACGGAGGCGTTGATCCTGGCATTGCGCGCGCTCGGGGTCGGGCCGGGCGACGAGGTGGTGGTGCCCGCCAACTCCTTCATCGCGACCGCAGAGGCGGTCACTCTCACCGGCGCACGCCCACGCTTTGCCGATGTGGACCCCGATACCCAACTGATGAGCGCCGCCACGCTCGAGCGCTCGCTCGGCCCGCAGGTACGTTGCGTGATACCGGTTCACCTGTTCGGGCGCACGGTGGAGATGGACCCGATCCTGGAGCTTGCGCGCGGCGCGGGACTGACAGTCCTCGAGGACACCTCCCAGGCTCACGGCGCTCGCTATCGCGGACGGCGGGTCGGCACGCTCGGCGACGCCGGCACCTTCTCCTTCTACCCTGCCAAGAACCTCGGCGCCTGGGGTGACGCCGGTGCGGTGGTGACCACACGCGACGATCTCGCCGAGCGTGTGCGTCTGCTGCGCTCGCATGGCGAGAGCCCCCGCTACCACCATCGTGTGGTGGGCACAACCGGTCGCCTGGACGCGATCCAGGCTGCGGTTCTGCAGCTGAAGCTCACCCGTCTGGAGGGCTGGAACGTGGCGAGGCGCAGCGCGGCGGACGCCCTGCGCGAGCGCCTGTCGGGGATCGAGCAGCTGACTCTTCCTCCACCTGCCGCCGAGGGCTGCGATCACGTCTACCACCAGTTCGTGGTCCGCACGCCCCTTCGCGACAGGCTGCGTGAGCTGCTTGCCGAGCGGGGCATCGCGAGTGGCATTCACTATCCGATTCCGATCCACCGCTCACAGGCCTACGCCGACATCGCGCCGGCCGATCGCGACGTCGCACCCGACGCCACGGCGCTGGCCAAGGAAATCCTCTCGCTGCCGATCTACCCCGCGATGACCATCGAGCAGATCGACTCGGTGGGCAGGGCGGTGCGCGACTGTCTCAGCAGCGCACAGGATCGCCCGCCACATCCCACGAGCTAAGGACGGATCACATTTCCACCGTGGCCTTCAAGGAAGAAGACAGCGCAGTGGACCGGCGTCCACTCAGCTGTGCGATCTACCGTACCGTCGACCTGCTCGGAGCGCTGTTCGGGCTGCTCCTGTGCGCTCCGCTGCTTGCGGCGATCTGCCTGGCGATCAGGATCGAGAGTCCGGGACCGGCGATCTTCCGTCAACGGCGCTTGGGCTACGGCAAGCATCCGTTCACTGTGCACAAGCTCAGAACGATGCGGCTGGAGGCGGACCCCAGCATTCACCGGGAGTATGTCGAGGAGCTGATAACGGGCTCTGAGAAGAGTCACAGCAACGGCAGCGGGCGCAACCTGTACAAGCTCGCCGCCGACGATCGGGTCACGCGCGTCGGGCGCTTCCTGCGCAAGACCAGCCTCGACGAGCTGCCCCAACTGTATGACGTGCTGCGGGGCCACATGTCGCTCGTGGGCCCACGCCCGGTGATTCCCTACGAGGCAGAGCTCTACCCCGCCACCTATGACAGGCGCTTTCTCGTCAAGCCGGGGCTCACAGGGCTGTGGCAGATCAACGGTCGCAACGAGCGAACCTACCGTGAGATGGTCGAGCTCGACGTCGCCTGGGCCGAGAACCACTCTGTGGGGCTCTACCTGTCGATCCTGGTCAAGACGCCGTGGGTGCTCCTGCGACGGCAAGGCGTCGCGTAGATCCAACGAGCAGGGCATCGCTTGGGTCCGGCCGGCCTAGGTCCAGCGGCAATGCATTGCGTTGACCGACGCCGTCTGGGCCGCCGGTCTTCCCAACCTCGACTTTTTCCCACCCTCACCGCACAAGGCCGTGCACGAGGGTGGCGTTAACTGTTCGATGATCACCACACCGATCGGGATCGCAGTCGTCGGCTACGGCTACTGGGGTCCGAACATCGCACGTAACGTCGTGGAGCGCTCGGAGTTCCGCATGATGGGTCTCTGCGAGCTCGACCCCGCGCGTGCAGAGAGCTTTTCCCAGCGCTATCCGGGAGTCACGGTCGAGAGCGATCTCGACACGCTGCTGCTCGACCCGCGTGTTGAAGCCGTGGCAATCGCCACGCCGCCCCGGACTCATTACAACCTTGTCCGCCGTGCCCTGCTGGCCGGCAAGCACGTGCTTGTGGAGAAGCCACTGGCCACCGAGGCCGTCCAGGCCGAAGAGTTGATCCAGCTGGCCGCCCAGATGGATCGGGTGCTGATGCCGGGTCACACCTTTGTGTACAGCCCTCCGGTCAACAAGGTGCGCGAGCTGATTCACTCCGGTCAGCTGGGAGACGTGTACTTCATCACTTCCTCGCGGATGAACCTGGGCCTCTACCAGTCAGATGGTGTAATCAGTGATCTTGCCCCGCACGATCTGTCGATCCTGCTCTACTGGCTCGACAAGCCGGTGACACAGATCGCGGTGGCCGGGCAGAGCATCTTCCGCCAGGGAGTGCCGGAGACCGCCTTCCTGACCGTCACCTTTGCCGGTGGCACCACCGCGAACGTGCAGATATCCTGGCTGGCCCCGCGCAAGATGCGCCAGATGGTGGTAGTCGGCTCCAAGCGGATGGTCCAGTACGAGGACACCTCAGCGGATGAGTCGGTGCGCGTCTACGATCGCGGCCTCGACGTCTCCATGGCCGAGGCGCCCGCGACCTTCGGCGAGTACCAGCTGACCTATCGCAGCGGCGACATCGTGACGCCGCGAATCGAAGCGGCTGAGCCCTTGGGTCTGGAGCTGGCTGACTTCGCCAACTCGATTCACACGGGTGAGGAGCCGCGCTCCAACAGCCGTCTCGGGCTGGAAATCGTCAGAGCGCTCGAGGCTGCGCACCTCTCGATGGACCGTCTGGGCGATCCGATCAAACTCGACGGCTCCGATCGACTCGACGCCGACGGCGCCCTGTTGCAGACCACGACGACTGCTCGCGGCTCCCAGCTCGCCGGCAGGACGCCGGCTGTAGTCAGCAACTAGACGATCTGACTCCGCGCCCTGGCTCGGGCGCTCGACAGCCCGTGGGTCTCTGAGGAGTCCTACGACAAGTGTCCACAAGCGCCTGCGCGCGCTCTCTCGGCGGGCGTTCCGGCCGATGGATCACCCCCATGCGCGTGTCGATGCCGCCGCCAACAGCCGTGGCCGGCCGGCCACGGCGGCTCCCGAGGCGTGCGAGCCACCCCGCACTTCGAGCCGGCCTGCTGGCCGTGGCAGTGACGGTCTCGATCATGTTCTGCGCCGTCCCGGCAGGCGCCTCAAAAGGGACGGGCCCAAAAGGGACGGGCCCACTACCTCCGACGGCACAGGGTCGCCACTCTGTGGCCACCACTGCTGGGACACCGAGGAGATGTGCGAAGGCAAGCCATCTCCACGCACGGGGCAAGAATGCCGGCGAACCTCGCTCGCGTGCCGGTCGTTGCGCCAGGAAGCCGAAGCGTCCCCGGCGGGCAAAGGTCAACAAGAAGTCAACGGCTCACAAGCGCAGGAGATCGCACGTGGCTCTGGCGCCCGGACCGGGCGAGGACTCCTCCGAAGCCCCGGGACAGTCGAGCCTGCAACCAGACTTGCAGGAATCCGAAGGGGACTCGATCTTCGATGACCCGGCCGCGCCCGAAGGCAGCCCTGGCGAACCCGACGAATCGAAGACCGATCAACCCGGGGAATCCGGTTTTGAGGAATCCAGCCCCGATGAATCCGGTGGATCGGACCCCGGGGAATCGGACCCCGGCGAACCCGGCGAACCCGGCGAACCTGACCGGCCCGGTGAAGCGGGCCCCGGTGAACCCGAGGAATCCGCCTCGCCGGATGCGCCCGCCAACCCATTCCGCTTCTTCTCCGCGTCGAGCTTCTGGAACGAAGCAACAGCGCCAGACGCGACACCCGATCCAAGCTCCGCTGCGCTGGTGGGCGCGCTCGCCTCTGTGATCGCGGCCGAGCAGCAGACCAAGGAAGGGCCCTGGATCAACACCACCGACTACAGCGTCCCGATCTATGAAGTGCCTGCCGGTCAGCCGGCCGTCAAGGTGACACTCGAAAACGCCTCCAGGGAACCGGCGCTGCAGGCGGCCTGGACCGCGGTTCCGCTGCCATCGAACGCTCATCCAGCCACCGGCAGCGACGGCGAGCTGGTGGTGTGGCAACCGAGCACCGGCAGGCTGTGGGAATTCTGGAGACTGACTCATGGACCTGAAGGCTGGCGCGCCTCCTGGGGAGGGGCGATTCAGAACGAGTCCGCCAACAGCGGCGCCTATGGGGCCGATGCATGGCCCGGGGCGGAGTCGTGGTGGGGCGCCTCGGCATCTTCGCTATCGCTTGCGGGCGGCCTGATCACCCTCGAAGATCTCAAGCGAGGCCAGATCGACCATGCGCTTGCCTTGGCGGTCCCCAATGTCCGCGCCGGTGTCTATGCCTCGCCGGCTCGGCGCAGCGATGGCAAGTCCAGCAACCCACTCTCGCTGCCGGAGGGCGCACACCTGCGCCTGAACCCGAGCCTCGACCTGCAGGCGCTGCATCTGCCCAGGCTGACGATGATGATCGCCCAGGCGGCTCAGCGTTATGGGATCTACGTCAGGGACGGGTCGCACAACGTGCAGCTCTACGCACAGGACCCGAGCACACTCGCAAGCAACCCCTACCTTGGATCCGGAGGCTACTTCGAAGGTCGGTATCCGACCCAGTTGCTCGCCAGCTTCCCGTGGAGTCAACTCCAGGTGCTGAAGATGGAATTGCACAACGCCAAATAGCGCCTCCGCTCAGCCTGTCACTAATCGTCTACCGCCGAGGCGACCGGCACCTGAACCGGCGGCGGTTGCTGTGGCGAGTTGGTCTGCGAAGCGCGCCGTGCGCGGAGGGCGGCAACGGCGTCTGTCAGGCGAGCGCGGTCGCGACTGTTGAGACCGCCGCAGGCCAGGAAGGCTGCGATGTAGGCAGCGCAGCCCGCAGCCAGGGACAGCAGCATCCCAAGGGTGGAGGGCGCAACCTGCTCGACGGCGTGCGCCGCGGCGAACCCGCACGCGTAGGCGACCACCAGGGCCAGTCGCTCCCGCCGAGGCCACGTGACTCGCAGCGGTCGCGCAAGCGAGGCACGCAGCGAGATCCCGCTCAAAGCGATCACCGCCAGGTAGCCCACGAGCATGGCTATCGCCGGGCCTGTGACGCCGATGCGCGGGGTGAGCACCACCAGCAGCGTGAGCGTGATCACCAGGCGCACCATCGCGATCACGCTCGTCCGCCAGGGCCGGTCGATAGCCCACAGGGCTTGTGTCTGGGTGACTGTGATCGATGCAAGCGCGGGGTAGAGGATCAGCAATGCAAGCGCCGTGGTTGCCAGGCTGAATCCGGGCCCGAAGATCGCAAGCACGGCGTGGGCGGCGCCACCGATCGCCGCCGCGATCAGCAGCATGCCAATCGTTTCGTAGCGAATCGAATCGATCAGGGCCCTGTCGAAGCCGTGCGCGTCGCCCTTGGTGTGCCGTCCGACAAGTGTCGGATAGAGCACTTCGGTGATGCGCATGCTCGATTGCTGCAATCGCTGGGGGATCGTCTGAGCACGGCTGTAGGCGCC
>DATHPT010000338.1:0-4280 GCA_035483615.1 Solirubrobacteraceae bacterium
GCTCAGACCGACGCCTCCGGCCTGCTCTATCTGAGCGTCGGGGTTCTGCGCGAGGCGGATGGAAGGCTGGCGCTGGCCGGCTATCCGGCATTCGTCGGCGCTCCGACATCGGGCGTGTCCGCGCCGCCCAAGAACCTGCGCGAAGTCGAAGACAAGGCGCTTGAGACGACGGTCGGGCGTGCTCTGCGCAACTACCTCGCGCGCGCCGAATCCGATCTTGCCGCCGATCTGGCGATCGGTGCTCATATCTCACTTCCGCAGTCGACGCTCGCCCTGCAGTCGATCGAGGCGCTGAACTGGTCTGCGCCGGGTCGCTCGGTGCTCGCGGTGGTGAGGGCCGACGACGAGCGCGGCGCCCAATACACGCTCGCCTACGAACTGGACGTGGTGCTCACCGACGGGCGTTGGGAGATATCGACGATTCAGGTGAACCCCGATACATAGCCCACGCGGCACGGTCTGGCGCCCGTGGCCAGGACACACAGCCGCGCGGCTCGATCTGGCGCGGCCAGCGTTGCAAAAGCACACAAGCAGAGGAGACAACGATGCACAGATTCCACACATGCACCCACAGATTCCACACATGCCCACGCCCACGAGTCCCACTGATCCTGGCCGTCACGCTCTGCGCTCTGGTGGCGCCCGCGGTTGCGCCTGCCGGGGCCGATGCCTCCAGGCCCCCGAATCCGCCGGCTCTCGCAGAAGCCGGCGAAGGCTCCGGCTCCCTGGAGTCCGCCGCGGCAAAGGCCGGCGAAACCGGGCGCAAGGTCGCGATGAGCCTGATCGCCCTCGGTTTCGCGATCGCCTCGATCGTGCTCGCCTTCCGGCGTGACTTCAAGGAGGCCGCAGGCATATTCGCGATCGGCCTCGTCGCGATCCTGCTGGCCACGCCGGCGGGAGTAAACGTTCTCCACGACACCGTCAACTCGCTTTTCGGGGCCTCCTGACGGAGTCAGAGGAACAGGTGGGCAGCCGCCGGTGGGGCTATGACGGAGATCAGGTCATACAGGAACGTGTTCGACCTGGAGCGGCGTATCTACCGGGTCGATCGATTGAGGCTCAACCCCGGGGGAGTGCCGTTGCGGGGGATCGTGTACTTCCTCGCGCTGCTTGCGAGCACATTGCTCCTGGGCGTACTGCCACTCGTCGGTGCGCTTCTGAGGATCGTGCCGTGGTACGGGCGCGAGCTTGCGCTGCCCGGCGCGATCGCGGCGCTGCTCACGCTCGTCAGGATCGAGGGCCGTCCATTTCACCTGGCCGCGCTTGCCCTGCTGCGCTATGCGCTCGGTCCCCGGGAGCTGGCCGGAGTCAGATCGCTGACCGCGGCCGACAGACGCTGGCGGCTCGACGAGCTAGTCCTGCTCCCAGACGGATCCGACTCCCGCCTGCGTCGCCTGCGCTACACCGGGCCGGGCGCAGTGCTCGTCAGCGCAGCCCATGTTCGGAGGGGATGGCGCCCCGGTCCGCTGGCGCGTTTGGCGCGACGTCCGAGCATGACGCTCGAGGCACTGCCCGGGAGGCCAAGACCGGCCCGCGGCCAGGTGATCGCGCTCGCGGAGGGTGCGCACCTGGAGGTGGGGAGGTGAGGCCACCGATCTCCTTCGTGTACGGCAACCTGGTCTTCGGCGCGACCCTCGAGGACGTTTGGGCCGCGTTTTCCGTGTCGAGCGCTTCGTATGAGTGGCTGTCCCAGGACGCCAAGCGCGCGCGACTGCTCGCCCTGATGGGCGCGCTGGAGGCGGTGGAAGCCGACGTGCAGATCCTGCGGGTCGGGCGATGCTGGAACCTCGACGGCTACCTGCACGAGCTGGAGCTGGGCATCGCTGGATGCCATGAGCAGGCAAACCGAGCCTATGCCCAGGAGCACGCAGAGCGTCTTCACCACGTCGGTGGATCACAGCCTGCGGTGTTCTTCCTGATCAGCCTACGCGAGCCAGAGCGCGACGTCGCTTCCTATGTGTCCCAGGCCGCCGAGCAGCATCCGCGCGAGTGGCTGCGCTCGATCAGAAGCTGGGTCTCGATGCGCGACAGGCGTGTGCTGAAGCCATCCGAGCTGGAGCGCGCGCGATTGCAAGCCGATCAGATCCACGCTCGTCTCGCGGATTTCCTGGACGTTTGCCCAGCGCGCGGAGTCGAGCTGCAATGGCTTGTCCGTCGAGCGTTCTGCCGCGGGCTCGGGGAACCGAATGTCGATGGCCTGCACCAGCCTCGGGCGCTTGCCTTCGAGCGCAACGGGGAGGCTCTGCTGGCGCCGCTGGAGGGCGATGTGGTGCGCTGGATGGACGGGTACGTCGAGCACCACGGTCGCTCGCTACGCGTCGAGTCCGAGCTCGGAGTCAGCTGGCAGGCACAGCTCGTGCTGGGGGCTCTGCCAGAGCGAGCTTCGTTCCCGGGCGCGCGGGTGGAGCTGATGTTCGCGCCGATCGAGAGCCTGCCGTTCCCGGTCGACCTCTCCCTGAACGCGCGCTTTTTGCCAAACGAGCTTGCGCTGCGGATCGCACGTCGGCGGGTCCAGGACGCCGATCAGATAGTGCGCGCCGAGTCCGACGGCGACCAGGGCGTCTCGGACATCGGCTACCAGCGCACTCAGGAAGCACGCGATCTGCTCACCTATCTACAGAGCTCGAGCCGTCCACCGCTGCTGCGCGCCACGTTTGTGATCGCGGTCGGCGCCCAGCACGAGCAGCAGCTCGCAGAGCGGGTTGAGATGTGCAGGCGGGCATACGGCGAGATCCGCTTGCACCGCCCACTCGGCGATCAGCTCGCTCTGTTCGTCCAGCAGCTGCCCGCCCAGCGGACGCGGGTCTCCGGCTACGACGACACCCTCACGACCGAGCAGGTCGCGGCGATGATGCCGACCGCGACCCACGCCGTCGGCTCGCGCCGGGGCTTCTATCTCGGACACACCATCTCAGGCTCGCGTCAGCCGGTGCGCTTCAACCTGCGTGAGGGCTCCGAGCGAGACCGCAACACGGCGATCCTGAGCATCGGGGCGCTCGGCTCGGGAAAGACCACGCTCGCGCAAAAGCTCAAGTACGAGGGCTTCTTGCAGGGCGCCCGCGTGATCGACTGCGATCCCAAGGGGGACCACCGCTTTCATCTGCTCGAGGAGGTCGCGCCGCACACCGAGACGATCGCGCTGCGGCCCGACCCGGCGTTGCGCGGGATGCTCGATCCGCTGCGGGTGGCGCCCGAACACCTGCGTCAGGACGCCACCGTCTCGTTCCTGCGCGATCTGCTCCCGAGCGCCGCGGATGCCGCCTGGGAGACGGCGGTCGTCTCCGCCGTGGACACGGTCCTGCGACGCTCCAGCCGACCGACCTGCCTGGAGGTCGTGCATGCGCTGTGCAGCGGGCAGGAGATCGAAGCCCAGGTCGGCGAGGCGCTTGCCGTCTACGCGCGCTCCGGTCTGACCCAGCTCGGCTTCGCCGATCCGGAGGTGAAGCTCGCGCCGTTCGGTCGCAGGCAGGTCACCTACATGCCGATCCGCGACCTTCCCGGCCCCCAGCCAGGCACGCCCCGCTCGGAGTACACCCAGGCGGAGCGCGTCGGCGTACAGATCATCCGCCTGATTGCAATGTTCGCGATGCAGCTCATGTCGCGCGAGCGCGAGCGTCTGAAGCTGTTCTCATTGAGCGACGTACTTTAGCGTACACGCAAATCTCCCTCCAATACACAGGAATCGACCTTTGGGACAGCGAAAATAGCGATCTGTTCGGACATGGAAGGCGGGTGGGGACCGTCGTCCGTAGTCGTTGGTGGAAGGACGAAACAGCCGCACCTAGAGGTATAGATGTGGAGCCTTGGGGAGAGTTCTTTGGACCTTCGTGGCAGTGCTTACGTGGTGTCGAGGCGAGGGTGTTCTGTGGCTGTTGCTTATTGCGGAAGGGGTCGCGCGAATGGAAAAAACGACATTGGGATGCCCAAATGCGTAGGCGAGACTGGGCTGGGACGGTGCTTGTTGCCTGCCTAGTCGGTGCTGCCGGACTACTGCGGAACAACGTGCTCACGCTATGCCTTTTGCTTGCATCTGCTGCTGCAAGTGCTGTCGTGATTCTTTTCGATAGAAGAATGACGTTGAAGAAAGCAAATGGATCTATGCAGGCCTTGAAGGTGTCTCCAGAGTTGCGTGTTCCTGTAGGCGCGGCTCGTGTTCTCAAAGCCGATGAGGGTAAGGCTCAACGTATGGGGGCCAATCGAGATCCGCGCTTAGCGCAATGCCAAGGGTGGCCGAAAGCCGAAGATCCTCACTCAATCCAAGAGATGCGTCTTAAAGCGGC
>DATHPT010000339.1:0-2274 GCA_035483615.1 Solirubrobacteraceae bacterium
CTCCCGCTGGACGATCCGAAGACCTTCCAGATGCTGCGCGCCGGCGACTCGATCGGCGTGTTCCAGTTCGAGTCCGAGGGCATGCGCGAGGCGCTCAAGAAGGTGCGCCCGACCGAGTTCGAGGATCTGATCGCGCTCGGCGCGCTGTACCGGCCCGGTGCCATGGACCAGATCCCCACGTACGCGCGGGGCAAGCGCGACCCGGAGTCGATCCAGTACGCCGACGATCGCCTGCGCCCGATCCTCGAGGACACGAAGGGCGTGATCCTCTACCAGGAGCAGGCCATGCTCATCTCCAAGGAGCTCGCCGGGTTCAGCGGAGCGCGCGCCGACGACCTGCGCAAGGCGATCGGCAAGAAGAACCGCGAGGCGATGGCGAAGCTCAAGCCGGAGTTCTTCGAGGGCTGCCGCGGCACGGGGACCGGCGAGTCGGTGATCGAGATGTTGTGGGCGACGAACGAGCGGTCGGCCGACTACTCGTTCAACAAGTCTCACGCTGCCTGCTACGCGCTCATCTCCTATCGCACCGCGTGGCTGAAGGCCAACTACCCGGCCGAGTACATGGCCGCGCTGATCTCCTCGGTGATGGACACCAAGGACAAAGTCCCCTTCTTCGTGGCTCAGGCCGAGCAGATGGGGATCGCCATCCTGCCACCCGACGTCAACCTCTCAGACCACGAGTTCGTGGTCGTGGAGGGCAACATCCGCTTCGGCTTGGACGCGGTCAAGGGCGTGGGCTACCAGGCGGTGGAGGCGATCAAGGGCGCCCGCGGCGACGACGGAGAGCCACGACCGTTCACCAGCCTGTTCGACTTCTGCGAGCGCGTCGACAACCGCGCCGTCAACAAGAAGGCGATCGAGGCGCTGATCAAGTGCGGGGCCTTCGGCTCCACCAACGACAGTCGCAAGGGCATGCTCATGGTGCTCGAGCAAGCGCAGGCGTCGGGGCAGAAAGCGCAGCAGGACGCCCTCATCGGGCAGGGATCCATCTTCGACCTCGGGCTGGATCTCGGTGGCGAGGACGGCGCAGCGGGCAACGGTGGCGCTGGCGGCTTTGCCGGGGCGACGCACGCGCCGATCCCCGGCGACGAGTTCGACCAGAACGAGCTGCTGGCGGCCGAGAAGGAGGCGCTGGGGCTGTTCATCTCCGCACACCCGCTCAAGGAGGTGGGGCCCGCGTTGCGGGCCAAGTCAGACAGCCCGCTGGGCGAGCTCTCCACGCGGCGTGACGGCGACTGGGTCACGATTGGCGGCATGGTCACCCAGGCCAAGAAGATCAAGACCAAGAAGGGCGACTTCATGATGTTCGCCACCCTCTACGACCTCGAGACGTCGGTGGAGATCATCGTGTTCGGCAAGACGCTGGCCTCCTGCGAGGACGCGCTGCAGACCGACTCGATCGTGCTCGTGCGCGGCAAGGTCGACCACAAGGACCGCGACACGACGTGCCTCATCGCCCAGCAGGTGGAGCTCTTTCAGCCCACCGAGGAGGAGGTGTTAGAGGCGCAGGTGCAGGCCGCCAAGCCGGCCCTGAGCCCGAGCGCGCTCAAGCTACGTCTCGACGCCACTGCCCTTCCCATCTCGATGCTCGGCGAGCTCAAGGACCTGCTCTCGGGCTTCCCCGGTGAGTCTGACGTCGTCATCGAGCTGAGCACGACAGTCGGCCATCGCCGGCTCAAGCTCGGCCCCAGCTTCCGCGTGTCACGCGATGCGGGCCTGTATGCAGAGCTCGATGCGCTCCTGGGCTCCGCGCTCATCCCCGAGCCCGTCGCCGACGCCGAGCTCGAGCCTGAGCCCGCCGGCGTCAGCTGAGCCGCCCGGCGTCAGCTGAGCCCCCCGGCGTCAGCTGAGCCCGCTGACCACGACACCGGGCGGCGGGTGAGCGCCGGCGAGAGCCCGTCAGTGGATGTGCAGGTTGATCCCCAGCAACAGCAGGGGCCACAGCACGATCGCCAACAGCGCCGACACCACCGGCTTGATCGCGTTGATGTGGTTGAGGTAGTGGTGCGAGGAAGCCAGTAGTACGCCCACGATCAGCCAGATGATGCTGGGCAAGCTCAGTTTCACGCGCGTCTCCTCACCATTGTTGACCGATCTTCACGAGACCTGCCTACCCGCTCGCGCCGGGTCGCACGCGGGTGAGGCCGGCTCAGCCGGGCAGCCACAGGCCGCGCCAGTCGCCGAAGCCGTCGGTCAGCCGGTCGGCCTCGGCCGGTCCCCAGGAGCCCTGCGCGTAGGGGATGACCTTGGGCGGTGAGTCCAGCAGTGGCTGCA
>DATHPT010000340.1:0-3237 GCA_035483615.1 Solirubrobacteraceae bacterium
CCAGGTCGTCTGGGAGAGGTCGAGCGTCTGCACCCGGGTCAGCGCCTTGCGCTTGCGCTCCGCGGCCTCCTCACGCAGGCCGCTGTTGACCTCCTCCTCGGAAAGACCCTCGAACTGCTTGTAGTAGTCGAGCAGCCCCATGAGCGCCTAGCCTTCCCTCTCCAGTGCAGCGGCCTGGCGGGCGCGTCTCACGACCCGGCGGGCCCGGTGAGGGATATCGCGCTCACGGCTTGTTGCCCGGCATCGAGCTTGAGCCCGGCCCGTGGATCACCACGAACCAGAACGAGAACGCCAACGCGCAGATCGCGGCGGTCACCCCGAAGATCCTGCTGAGGACGCCCGCACGCTGATCGTGGCCGGCCGCGCGGCGCACCAGGATCCAGGCGTTGTCGAGCCGGCGCAGGACCATCAGCGTGCCGAACAGCAGCACGCCCAGCGTCACCAAGGCCATCAGGACCCCGAAGCTGACGCCTCCGGTGAGGTAGGTGACCTGCGCGCCCACCCAGATGCAGGCGAGCGGAATCGGGCCCCAACAGAGCAGGCTGCCGACGACCATTCCCACGAACAGAAGCCTCGCCAGCGTGTTGTCGATCCGCTGCCTGGCGTCGCTGCCGCGCTGGGGCAGCGCACGGAAGCGGATCGGCGCCGTGCCGGGTCTGCGGCCGACGAACAGTCCGCCGTTGTCAGTGGGGTCGGTGCGCATCGCTTCGATGTATGTTCGCAGCTAGCGGCGCGCTTTCGTGAGAGTCCCGGCAAACGCTGCTCCGGCACTCGGTCCGGGCCCCGGAAAGTGGGCGTCTGGCACGGGGTCCCGACTAGCCCGCATACAACGCGTCGAGGACATCCGCGTACTTCTCCGCCACCACGTTGCGCTTGACCTTCAGCGTGGGTGTGAGCTCGCCGGTCTCCTGGGTCAGGTCATGGGGCAGGATCACGAAGCGCTTGACTTGCTCCACCGGCGCATAGCGGCGGTTGGCCCGCTCGACCTGCTCTGAGATCAGCTCCCTGATCGAGGCCTCCTCACACAGCTTGGCGGTGTCCTCGGGAAGGCCATGCTCGCGGGCATAGCCTGCGATCTCCTCCTCGTCGAGGGTCACCAGCACCACCGGGTAGGGGCGCTGATCGCCGTGCATCACCGCCTGGGATATCCAGCGACACTGCTTGAGGTCGTTCTCGAGGTTGGCCGGCGTGATGTTCTTGCCGCCCGCGGTGATGATGATGTCCTTCTTGCGACCCGTGATCGACAGGAAGCCGTCCTCGTCGATCGAGCCGAGATCGCCGGTGTGCAGCCAGCCGTCCTCCACCGAGCCGAAGCTGGCGTCCGCGTTGTTGTGGTAGCCCTGGAAGATGTTCGGGCCCTTGATCAACACCTCGCCGTCCTCGGCGATCCTGATCTCCACCCCCGGGAACGGCCTGCCCACGGTGCCGAACTTGTGGTCCTCGACCGTGCACACAGTTGCCGCCGTGGCGGTCTCGGTCATGCCATAGCCCTCTAGCACCGGCACCCCGGCGGCCCAGAAGAATTCAAGGATCTCCTTGGCGATCGGGGCGGCGCCGCTGACCGCATGGCGCACGTTGCCCCCGAAGATCGCCCTCACGTTCTTGAACAGCTGCTCGTCTGCCTCCTCGAAGGGCTGGCGCAGCTCCTCAGGGATCTCCTCGCCCTGGGCCTGCAGGTTGCGCACCTTGATGCCGAGCTGGATCGCCTGACGGGCCTGCTCCTGCTCCTCCGGGGGCTTGGCTTCCAGGGCGGCGTTGGCGAGCGTGTAGATCTTCTCGAACACCCGCGGCACCGACGGCAGGTAGGTCGGTTTGACCTCGATCAGCTCACCCACGATCTGCTTGGTGTCGCCGCCGAAGTAGGCGAGCGTGGCGCCCAGTTCGAACGCAGCCAGCTGGATCAGCAGCGCGAAAGCATGGGCGAGAGGCAGGTAGAGGTAGATCACCTCGTCGTCCTCGATCTGCCTCACCCCCCGCAGCATCTCCATCATCGAGGCGTAGTTGCCGTGGCTGAGCACGCACCCCTTCGGCGGCCCGGTGGTGCCCGAGGTGTAGATGAACGTGAACGAGTCCTCCGGGCTGACCGCCTCGCGACGCCGGCGAAGCTCCACTGCATCGCGGGTGCGTCCGCGCTCGCGTACCTCCTCGAGGGTGATGGTCGGCAGGTCGACCTCGCCGGAGGGGGGATCCATCACCACGATCGTCTGCAGCTTCGGCGCCTGCTCGCGGATCTCGGCGATCTTCGCCAGCTGGGCGTCGTCCTCGCACACGATCGCCGTGGCGCCCGAGTCGGAGATCACCCACAGGCACTCCTCGGGAGAGTTGGTCTGATAGATCGGCACCACCACCGCGCCGATCGAGGTGATGGCCATGTCCGCATAGGACCACTCGGGACGGGTGTTCGCCAGGATGCACACCCGCTCGCCCGCCTGGATGCCGAGATCGATCAGGCCAAGGCCGATCTCCTCCACGATGTCCGCCGTCTGCTTGTAGGTGACGTCATGCCAGGAGCCGTCCTGCTTGTAGCGAATGGCGACCTGCTCGGGGCGCTCCGCGGCCGAGCGGGAGATCAGATCGGCGATCGTGCCCGATCCGGTGGTGGACTCTGCGGCACTGGCCTCCATGAAACTCTCCTCCTCGATGACCCCTATGGACCCTATGGATCTTAGGGCCTTTTGCTCATACCGGGTTGGGCAGGTCGATGAACCTGTGCTCCACCCCGAAGCGATCCACCAGGTGCTCGCCGAGGCGCCTGACCCCGAACGTCTCGGTCGCATAGTGGCCGGCCGCGATGAAGTGGATGCCGGCCTCCTGCGCCTGGCTCATCACCCGCTCGGTCGGCTCCCCCGTCAGGAACCCGTCGGCCCCGGCCAGCACGGCGTCCCCAAGGTAGTCACAGCCGCCGCCCGAGACGATCCCCAGGGTGCGCACCCGCTCCGGGCCCGCATCGAAGACGAGCGGCCGGCGGGCTGTCAGCTCCTCTACCCGCGCGAACAGCTCGGCGGCCGGCAGGCCTTCGCCGGGGAAGCTCGCGAGGAACCCGATCGGCTCGACCTCGTGGGCGGCGAACGGCTCCAGCGCCTCGGCGCCGAGGGCACGGGCGATCAGCGCGTTGTTTCCCATCTCAGGGTGCGCGTCGAGGGGAAGGTGATAGGCCGCGAGGCTCATCTCGGCGTCGAACAGGAGCTTCAGACGGCGCTTCATCGGGGCGTCGATCGGGGCCGGGCCCGAGCCCCA
>DATHPT010000341.1:0-5684 GCA_035483615.1 Solirubrobacteraceae bacterium
CTGCCGCGCAGCACGGCTGAGCGCGTACATGCCGATCGACGGTGCCGTCGAATCGACGTCGCCGATGCCGCTGACGAGGGTGAGCGCAAGCTCCGGCCGGCCGATCGCGGCGGTGAACTGCCCCATCGCGCCCAGGCCGACGCCCGCCTTCAGGCTCGCCTCGATGTGGTGCTGGAACAGCCGTGTGAGCAGATCCCCGAACGAGACCAGCCGCGCGCGCAGTTCGGTATCGCTGAGCGTGGTGAGGTCGGGCCGCTTCGCACGGATCTGGTCGACCTCGGCCTTGTCGGCGTCGTAGGCGGCGAGATCGGTCGCGCCGAGGACATCGCGCGTGAGCCAGGCGCCGGCCTTCTCCGAGTGCGCCGGGCTATCGTCGAAGTCGCGCTTCTCGCTCTCGTAGCTCGGGATGCCGGGCATGTCGCCGAAGTACTGGAGGTCGACTGCGTCGGCTCCCATCCCGGGTACCCGCACGCCGAACAGGCGCATCAGCGACATGTTGATGTAGAGGTAGCTGCCGAAGGCGGGAATGATGTTCTTCTCCACCGCAGTGTCGTAAAGATCCTCATCCCACACGCCGCAGGCAACGAATGCGGCCTGCCAACCCGGCTCCAGGTAGCGCTGGAAACCGGCGGTGGCGTTCAGGGGGCTGATCGGGTCAGGGAAGATCTCGCCCACGTTCGCCCGCGAGTAGAGCGGGAACACTTTCGATGTTTTGTCGTTGATCGGCCAGTTGGACACGGTGCTCCTTCATCGCTGAATGAGTGAAGACGGCGTCGGGCGGCAGGCAGACCGCAGTCTAAGCGAAAGCGACGCTTGATTCGCATTTTCGATGATCATGTCTCGTGACCTCAGCCGTGTCAAGGTCTAATTACCCAGCTGTTCCTCGTCCTTTGGGTCCAACTGGGAGAGCTTGACTGGACATAAGTGTGAACCGTGAGTCACTATTTACGAGTGACAGCGGAGTACGAGACAGTGGAGGTGCGGGATGCGCGTCCTCCTGACCAATGACGATGGCGTCGGTGCTCCCGGCAATGTCGTGCTTGCCCAGGCGCTGCTCGACGAAGGGCATGAGGTTCAGGTGATCGGGCCGCTGGGTGACCGCAGCGGAAGCGGCACCTCGATAGGCACGATCGAGCACGGAGCGAATGTCACCCTGCAGGAGATCCCCCTTGGCACGAGTCCCGGGGTGACCGGAATCGCCCTCGACGCGCCGCCGGCGCTGGCGGTGCTGACGGCTCTCGGCGGAGTGTTCGGCCCTCGTCCCGATATCGTGGTCAGCGGCATCAATCCGGGACACAACGTCGGCAAGTCCGTCATCTTCTCGGGAACGGTGGGCGCAGCCCTGGCGGCGACGACGCTCGGCATCCCCTCGTTCGCGGTAAGCTGCGGCTTCCCGCCCCACCACCGGTTCGACACGGCCGCCGCCGCCGCAGTGCGTACGCTCCGCTGGTTCGATGGGGCGGGGATGCCCCGCATCTGCGCGAACGTGAACGTACCCGACATCGATCTCGATGACGTGCGGGGCGCGCGGTCCACGCACTTCTCGTCCGGCGGCATGTTCAGCCTCGAGATTCGTCGTGACAGCGACCGCCTCGTGCTCACGCGGGGGGGACCCTCGGATCGCAACACCGAGGGATCCGATCTCAAGGCCGTTCGCGAGGGCTTCATCGCCGTCAGCGTCCTCAAGCCCATGGACGTCGATTCGGGTCCGGAGGCCGACCCCCTTAGTTCGCGGCTGGCGGTGGCGGTAGCCGAGGCATCCCCGCTCACCGACTGCCGGGAGGGTGTTCTTCGATGACGAACACGAACGTCCTGGTCAAGCCCGCGGGCGTGCCTGGCGAAGTACCACTTCGCCCACGGCTTCCACCAAGCCGCGCGCACAGTGATCGACCTCGCCGGAGGTCTCGTCGCAACCGGGCCCGGCGGTGCTGACTGGGCCAACCCCGAGGTACGTGCTGTGCTCGAGAAGTACTTCGCCTCGGCGGTCCCGGCCGAGGAGCGCCTGCGCATCATCAACCTCGTCGGCGACCTGTGCACCGGCGCGTAGGGCGGCTACCAATCCGTGCTCGCCACGCACGCGGAGGGGTCACTCGAGGGAGAGAAGCTGCAGATCCTGCCCTCCTACGACTCGGCTCGGCCGCGTGCCTACGTAAGCGAACTGATCGCGCTCGGGGCGGCCGTGCCGCTGGGCTGAGCGATAGGAACGTCGAGGGATAGCGAGGCCGGCATCCCTCGACGACGTCTCGGCGCTGCGGGCGTCAGCCCTCGTCGGCCTCGCCGCGAACCTTGCCCGCAAGCAGGATGAGGTCCTCGTGCAGCTCCATCCAGATGTCGTGGTAGCTCTCGGTCATCGGGCGCACGAATGCGGCGGCGTCACCCGCCTTGATGCGCGCGAGAGCGGAGTCGAGCCGGCCGGCGTAACGGCCGAACCGCGTTTCGATCCGTGCGGCCGAGCGCAGGAGGGCAGTGGCATCCGCGTTCACAGCCGTCAGTTGCTCAATGACGCTCGCGTCGTAGGCGGCGTCGTCGTGCCGGTTCGGTGAGTCGTCTTCGCGGGTCTGCCACGACGAGCAGACCCGCTTGAGCGCTCCGTTGATCGGCAGGAAGTTGGCGAGGCCCTGCTCGACGGCCGAGCGCTTAACGGCATCGGTCAGGCGCTCGGTGAGCAACGCCGAGTGCAGTTCGCGACCATCGGGCGTCAGCGATGATCCCGGCATACGCCCCTCGCGGTACTGAGCCAGCCCTTCGGACACGAGGGCTGCGCGCCGTATCGCCGCATCGTAGGGGCTGACTCCGAGCATGTGACCCAGAGCCGCGTCGCTGGCGCGACCCTTGATGCGGAGGGCGTGCAGTTCGTCGAACGTGACGGTCGCGGGAAGAGTCGTTGCAGACATCCGTGTCTCCTCTTGTCGGGAGCGTCCTTGCCAGTATCGGTTACGCGGGAGCCAGTGCGTCCCGGAGGGCTTTCTTGTTGAGTTTTCCTGTGGGGAGGCGGGGCAGGCAGTCGACGACGACTACCCGCTTGGGGGCCTTGAAGGTCGCGAGGCGTTCGCGGCAGTGCGCGATTAGCATGGCTTCGACATCCTCGCCCGCATCGTCGGCGAGTTCCACCACGGCGAGCACCTGCTCGCCGAACTCCGCGTTCGGCTCACCGAGTACCGCGACGTCACGCACCCAGGGGTGCGACTGCAACGTCGCCTCGATCTCGTCGGGGTAGATGTTCACGCCGCCCGAGACAATGGTGTAGCCCTTGCGGCCTTTGAGGTAGAGGTAGCCGTCGTCATCGAGCGTGCCGAGATCGCTCATGCTCCTCCAGCCCTGATGCGGGCTCATCAGGGCCTCGTCGCCCTGGTTCACGTAGTGCTGCGAGCCGAGCGCCTCGAACCACACGCTGCCGACCTCGCCGGGAGCCAGCTCGGCGCCGTCGTCGTCAGTGATGTGCAGGCGCGTCTCGCCGAGGGGCCGACCGACCGAGCCCACCCGCTCGCGCGCTTCGAGCGGCGAGATGTAGGTGTGGCCGTAGCCTTCGGACGCGCCATAGTACTCGTGCAGGATCGGCCCCCACCATTCATCGATCGCCGCCTTGATCTCGGGGACGCAGGGCCCTCCAGAGGTAACCGCGGCGCGATGGGTGGGAGAGAGCGGGACGTCGCCGGCGGCGTGCAAGTCCAGCAGGCGGAGGAGCATGGTTGGTACCCACTGCGAGAGAGTCACGCCGTGGCGTGCGATAGCCGCCATCGCTGCCGCCGCGCCGAATTTCTCGAGGCAGACCACGGTTCCGCCCGCCGTGAGGGTCGCCAGCTGAAAGGTGAAGGGCGCGGCATGGTAGTTCGGGGCCGGCGAAAGCAGCACGGTGTCGCGGTCGAGCCCGAGCTTCTGCATCAGGGCGCCGTGCCGCGCTGGGGCGTCGGCCGGATGCACTCCGAGGAGCTTCTGGCGAAACGCCCTCGGGCGCCCGGTCGTGCCGCCGCTGTAGAGCACGCGGGCGCCGAACGACTCGTCGGCGATCGGCTCGGCGGGCACCGAGGCGAGCTCGTCGTGGAACGAGAGGAAGCCGTCGGCGGACTCGCCTACGCACAGTCGCAGCGCCGTCGCGTCGCCGAGCGCCTCCGCGACAATGGAGCCGAGGACGGGACTCGTGAGGACCGCTGCGGGCTTTGCCTCCGCGACGAGAGCCGCGAGCTCCCCGGCGCGAAGGTGTGAGTTGACGGGGGTCACGTAGAGCCCAGCGCGCATACCCGCAGCGACCGCAACGGGCCATTCGATGCGGTTCTCCATCGCGATGAGAAGGGTGTCGCCGATCTGCACGCCCGCGTGCCGCAGGCGCCGCGCGAGGCGGTTGGATGCGTCATCCAGCTCTGCATACGTCAGCGTCGCGCCCGACTCCGCCATGATGTAGGCCAGGCGGCCGGGTCGTTCGCGAGCGATCGTCAGCGGATACATCTGACTCCATCGTCGGTTGGTGACGCTCGAACGTGGCCGCTCATCGCGTTTGTGAAGCCTACGTCACTATTTGGTTTCACGATAACCCACCGCCAGGCGGCACATCAAGTACTGCTTGCTCGTTCTTCCCTTGTGATGTCCACCCCTTCCGCCGTGAGTGCGACTGTGATTTAGTGATAAGCGAGTCGCAAATCGTATGGAGGCATCGTGGCGGAGCAGGTGACAGTGGACCTCATGGATCTTGACCCGTTCGAGGCGGGCCGAGATGGCGCGCTCTTCGCGCACCTGCGCGAGCACGACCCATTGCACTGGAACGACGAGCCGGGCGGCACCGGCTTCTGGTCGGTGACCCGCCACGACGACGTGAAGACCGTCGCGAGCGATCCGAGGCTGTTCACGGTCGTCGAGGGGACGCAGATCCAGAGTCGACGCGCGGAGGGAGAGGGCGCGCGCAGCATCCACCACGTCGACCCGCCCGAGCACGGGCCGCTGCGGAAGATCGCGGCGAGCCATATCCGTCCAGCGCGCGTGCGAAACCTCGAAGGCGACATCACCGCCGTCATCGACGAGCTTCTCGACAACGCGGAGGGCGCGGGCGAGATCGACTTCGTATCGCAGATCTCATCGCAGCTGCCGCTCGTGATGATCGGCCGCCTCCTCGGGGCACCGCTGGAGGACTGCCCGCACCTGCTGCGCTGGACCAACCAGATGGCCTCGGAGGACCCCGACTACTCGGAGGGGCCGGAGACCGCGGTCAAGGCGCGCGACGAGGTGTTCGCGTATTTCCGCACGCTCGAGCAACAGCGTCGCGAATGCCCCGTAGACGACCTCGTGAGTGCGCTCGCGGCCGCCGAGCTTGATGGCGTTCCGCTCTCCCGCGGCTATCTTGACGCCTACTACCTCATCCTCCTGGTCGCCGGAAACGAGACCACGCGGAACCTGCTCTCGGGCGGCGTCTCGGTACTCGCAGAGAACCCGCGGTGGTGGGACTTCATGCGCGAGCACCCCGATCAGATCCGCCTCGTCGTGGAAGAGATGGTGCGCTGGGTCACGCCAGTCATCTCGATGCGGCGAACCGCAACCCGCGACCTCGAGATGCACGGCAAAACGATCACGGCGGGCGACAAGGTGGTGATGTGGTACTGCTCGGCCAACCGGGACGAGCGGGTGTTCCCCGAGGCCGGCCGGTTCATCGCCGACCGCAGCCCGAACGAGCACATGGGCTTCGGGTGGGGAGTGCA
>DATHPT010000342.1:0-9856 GCA_035483615.1 Solirubrobacteraceae bacterium
CTCGGCAGCGCGATCTGCTCGGGGAAGCCGAGCGAGGTGGCATCGCACTCGTCATGGCCAACCATGTGGCTCAGCATCAGCGCGGCATCGGTCACGTCGCGGGTGAGCGGGCCTGCCTGGTCCAGCGAGGAGGCGAACGCGATCATGCCGTAGCGCGACACGGCGCCGTAGGTGGGCTTCAGGCCGACGATCCCGCACAGCGCCGCGGGCTGGCGGATCGAGCCGCCTGTGTCGGTGCCGAGCGCCCATGGGGCGAGTCCCGCCGCGACCGCGGCGGCGCTTCCACCGGAGGAGCCGCCGGGCACGCGTCCGCGATCCCACGGGTTCAGGACCGGCCCGTAGGCGGAGTTCTCATTTGAAGAGCCCATCGCGAACTCGTCCTGGTTGGTCTTCGCCAGCAGCGTCGCGCCGGCCGCCTGCATGCGCTTGACAGCGGTGGCAGTGTAGGGCGGCAGGTAGCCCTCGAGGATGCGCGAGCCCGACTGGCTCGGGACCCCCTCGGTGCAGAACAGGTCCTTGACGGCCAGCGGCACACCTCCGAGCGGCGAGCCAGTGAGCGCCTGAGGCGCCTCCCCGCCGGAGACCCAGGTGAAGCAGTTGAGCTCATCCGCCTGCGCCCGCGCGCGGTAGGCGTCGAACAGCTCGGACGAGTCGACCTCGCCGCGGGCGAGCGCCTGCGCGGCCGCGGCGGCGCTGAGGTCAAGCAGATCGCTCGTGCTCATGCGAGCGATCCCCCGCGCGGGAGCCGGGTACAGGCACGGTGCACGCTCACGCCTGGGGGCTCGGGACCAGGAAGCCCTCGCCGCTGACGGCCGGCGCCTGGGCGAGGACCGTCTCGCGCGGCAGCGACTCGTACGGCTCGTCCGCGCGCAGGCGACCGGTCAGCTCGGCGACGTGGGTGGTGGGCGGCACGTCGTCGAGGTCGAGCTCGCCGATCCGCGCGATGTGGTCGAGCACCGCGGAGAGCTCGCGCGCCATTGGCTCGATCTCGGCGTCGCTCAGCTGCAGGCGCGCGAGGCGCGCAACGTGAAGAACCTCCTCGCGCTCGATCATGACGTCCGCATTCTAGGGAGCGAGTTTGCGGGGCTCGGGCTCGGCGGGAGGGTAGAGCCTGGTTCGTTCGTCGCGCATCGACTCCCACGATCCCATGAAGATCAGCACGGCGCCCGCGAGCGCCAGCCACGCGCCCGCGCACAGCGAGAACGCGTGGTCGGGGCGCTCGAGCACCCGCACGATCGCGGCCAGAACCCCGATCGCTCCGAACAGAGTGCTCCACACGGCTGCCGCGACCGGCAACGCGGTCGAGCGCTCCGTGAGCGTGGTAAGCACGAGTCCAAGGCCGACGGCGGCGGCGAGCATCAGCAGCACGACCCCAAATCCAAACGTGTCCCAGGCGCTGAGCTTGCCTTGGAAGTTCTCATACCAGGGGAGCGTGAGTGCGACGATCACGCACACCGCGCCGCCCAGCACCGCCAGCTCCCCGATACGCAGCCGTGTGAGCTTCACGCGGCCCCCGGTCCCACTGCTCCAGCCGTTGGGGGGTCTGGGTCGTTCTGGGTGCGGGCAGCCTGCAGTGTGTTGGCAAGCAGCATCGCGATCGTCATCGGCCCGACACCACCGGGGACGGGCGTGATCGCCCAGGCGACCTGGGCGGCCGCCTCGAAGTCGACGTCGCCGACGAGGCTGCTCTTGGTGCCCGCCTGCTCGGGCTCCAGACGGTTCATCCCCACGTCGATCACGATCGCGCCAGGCTTGACGAACTCGCCTCCGATCAGCCGCGCACGCCCGACGGCGGCGATCAGGATGTCCGCACGGGCGCACACCTCGCGCAAATCGCCGGTGCGCGAGTGACAGATGGTGACGGTCGCGTTGGCTTGGAGCAGTAGCTGCGCCATCGGCTTGCCGAACAGGTTCGAGCGGCCCACCACCACCGCCTCGGCGCCCTCGAGCTGGGCGTCCACGCTTGCCAGCAACCTCATCACACCGGAGGGGGTGCACGGCCGCAGACCGGGCTGCCCGAGCGCCAGCAGACCGGCGTTCACGGCCGTCAGCCCGTCGACGTCCTTGCCGGGCTCGATCAGGCTCGTCAAGCTGGGGCCATCGAGATGGCTGGGCAGCGGCAGCTGCAGCAGCACGCCGCTGACGGCGGGATCGACGTTCAGCGCCTGCAACCGTCCGGCGACCTGCTCGAACGTGGCTGTCGCGGGAAGGCGTTCGTCGAACGGGGTCATCCCCACTTCCACGCAGGCGCGCTGCTTGCCGGCGACGTACACGGCCGAGGCGGGATCCTCGCCGACCAGCACCGTCGCCAGGCCGGGCGTGAGCGCAGTCTGCTCGACGAGCTCGCCGACCTCGAGCGCGACCTGCGCGCGGACCTGGGCGGCGATCGCCTTACCGTCGATGATCATGGCTGACATCGCTTGGATCGTATGGGTCTGTGCGAGTGGGCGTCATCTTCGGCTGACGGGCGCATAGTCGGCCATCAGCTTGCGCTCGCTGCCGTCGCCGGCGAAGCGCACCACGATGATCCCGCCAGCCTCCACGCCGGTTACGACCCCCTCGCCGAAGGCGGCGTGCACCACGTCCTCGCCGAGCCTGAAGGAGGCCGTCGGCGCGCTCGAGCGCGAGCCCGAGGACCAGCGCTCGCCGCCGCCCGCGGTGGAGAAACCGTTGGCGGCGCCAACGCCGATGCGGGCGCCTCCGGGACGGGGGACGGGAAGCTCCTCCCGTTCGGTCAGCTCGCTCGGGATCTCATCGAGGAAGCGGCTCGAGATGCTGTGGGTCTGGGCTCCGAACACCGAACGGCGGCGGGCGTAGGTCAGGTACAGCTCGCGCATCGCGCGGGTCACGGCGACGTAGAAGAGCCGGCGCTCCTCCTCGATGCCGCCTTCGTCGAGCGCGCGCTGGTGTGGGAACACGCCGTCCTCGCAGCCGGCCACGAACACGGTCGGGTACTCAAGGCCCTTGGCGTTGTGGAGCGTCATCAGGGTGACCAGGCCCTCGTCGTCGCGGCGCGAGTCGCCGTCTGACTTCAGCGCGAGCTCCTGCAGGAACAGCTCGAGCGTGTCGCCTTCGGCCTGGGTGTTGGCGTCGAACTCGTGGGCAACCTCGACGAGCTGCTGCAGGTTTTCGATGCGGCCCTGGGACTCGAATGCCTTCTCACCGCGGCCCACGGCCTCTGCTTCAAGCGCCTCCACATAGCCGCTGCGGGCCAGCACAGCCTCCATCAGGTCCCCGACGGGGATGCGCTCGCGCGCGAGCTCGGCAAGGTCCTCCATCGTGGCCATGAAGCGTTTCAGCGACTTGATCGCCGCGGCGCCGAGGCCCGGTATCTGCTCGGCGGCGCAGGCCACCTCCCACACCGACACGCCGATCGTGGCGGAGTGGGCGACGATCCTCGACAGCGAGGTCTGGCCGAGCCCGCGCCTGGGCGAGTTGGCCACGCGCTGGAAGCTCACCACGTCGAAGGGATTGGCGATCCATGCCAAGTAGGCGATCGCGTCCTTGATCTCCGCGCGCTCGTAGAACTTCGTGCCGCCGATCACCTGGTAGGCGATCTCGCGGCGCACGAGCGTGTCCTCGATCACCCGCGACATCGCGTTGGTGCGGTAGAACACGGCGATCTCCGCGCGCGAGGCGCCCTCGTCCACCAGGCGCTCGATCTCCCCGACGAGGAAGCGCGCCTCGGCGTGCTCGTCGTCAAGCCCGTGCACCCTGATCGGGCTGCCCTGCCCGCGTTCGCTCCACAGGCGCTTGGCGATCCCACCGCGGTTGTTGGCGATCACCGCGTTGGCGGCTGAGAGGATCGTCTGGGTGGAGCGGTAGTTCTGCTCGAGCTTCACCACCCGCGCGTCGGGGAAGTCGTCTGCGAAATCGAGGATGTTGCGCACGTCGGCGCCGCGGAACCCGTAGATCGACTGGCTGTCGTCCCCGACCACCGCCAGGTTGCGATGGCCGGTGATGCTCACGGGCTCGCCCTGCTCAGGCTTGGCGCCGGCAGGCGGGGTTCCCATGAGAAGCTGCAGCAGCCTGTACTGGGCGTGGTTGGTGTCCTGGTACTCGTCCACGAGCACGTGCTTGAAGGCCTGGGCGTAGCGGGTGCGGACATCCTCGAACAGCTCGAGCAGGTTGACGGTGCGGAACAGGAGGTCGTCGAAGTCCATCGCATTCATGCGGTGCAGCTCGCTCTCGTACAGCCCGTACACCTCCGCGACCACCTCCTCGAACTGCGAGCCGATCGCCTGAGCGCAGTCGGAGGCCGACAGCAACTTGTTCTTGGCCTGGGAGATCTGACCGTGGATAGCCGCGGGCGCAAAGCGCTTGGGATCGACCCCCACCTCTTCGATGCAACGCTTGACCATCCGCCGCGCGTCAGCCTGGTCATAGATGGTGAAGCGCGAGGTGTAGCCCAGGCGCTCCCCCTGAGCCCGCAGGATCCTGGCGCAGGCCGCATGGAAGGTCATCAGCCACATTCCGCGGGTGTGAGCACCGAGCAAGCTCTCCACGCGCCCGCGCATCTCCTGGGCGGCCTTGTTGGTGAACGTGATAGCCAGGACCTCGTGCGAATGGGCCTGGTGGGTAAAGATCAGGAACGCCACCCGGTGGGTCAGCACGCGCGTCTTGCCGCTGCCCGCGCCGGCGAGGATCAGCAGCGGCCCCTCGCCGTGGGTCACCGCCTCGCGCTGGGGCTCGTTCAGGCCCTCCAGCAGCTCCTGAACCCGCTCGGAGTGGTCGTTCTCAGACATCCTCGGAGCATAGAAGCGGGGTCGGCCCTAACGTTCGGGTGTGCCTCTCACAGACGAAGTCCGCGCCCGCTGTGCCCAGATCGCCGCCACGGCGCGCTCGGTGAGGATCGACCTCGACGCCGCTGCACAGGTTCAGCCGGCGCCGCCGCCGGCGCTCGACCCGGCCTGTCACTACCTGGAGGGTGAGCCGGCCGACGTGGCCGACTACCTGCTCGCGCTCGACGCGATCAACTTCGGCTCGGGCTGGTTTCCGACGCTGCGCAAGCGCACCCGCGAGGGAGCTCCCGTCAGCGGCTATCTCACCGTCGCGTGGGCGCTCGCAGATCACGTGCGCGCTCATGGTCCGCCGCGCTCGGCTTGGCTCGCGACTCTCGACACGCGCGAGATCGCGGGAATCCTCGGGCAGGCGGCTGACAACGAGCTGATGAGCCTGTACGCGCAAGCGCTGCGCGCGCTCGGACGCTTTCTGCTGGGGCCACCGGCCCGGCGGGCACTCGACCTGGTGACCGAGGCGGACGGCTCGGCAGAGCGGCTTGCCGAGAGGCTGGCACGCGCGATGGCGATGTTCGACGATCGCGGCTTCTACAAGCGCGCTCAGATCGTGCCGAACGACCTCGCGCTCGCCGGCGTCGCGCGGTTCGCGGACCTCGACCGCCTGACGATCTTCGCCGACAATCTGGTGCCCCACGTGCTGCGCTGCGACGGCGTGCTCGTCTACGAGCAGGAGCTCGCGGCCCGCATCGACAGTGGCACACCACTCGAGGCCGGGGGCGCCGAGCGCGAGATCCGAGCCTGTGCCCTGCACGCCTGCGAGCTGATCTCAAAGCGCACCGGCGTTCCCGCCCGCACGCTCGACACCTGGCTGTGGACCCGCGGTCAATCCTCGGAGTACAAGTCCCGCCCGCGCCACCGCTGCCGAACCGTTTTCTACTGACGCTCGCCACGGGTCTCGCGGGTCGCCGGCGTTCGCCGCGAACTCGTCCAGCCCTAGCCTCCCGCTGGGCTTGGTCCCTTCACCGTCCGCAGCGGTCGCACCTCCGCCTCCGGCTGCGCCTCCTCGCCCGACAGCTCGGCGACCGCCCGCTCGAGCGCCCCGATTCGGCTCGCCAACCCCTGGATCGCCTCGGCGATCGGGTCGGGCAGGTGGATCCAGTCGGCGTCTGGGCCCTCGGGGCGGCGCCCGTCGACGCGCACGGGATGGCCTGGATTGCCGACGACCGTCGAGTTGGGAGGCACATCGGTGATGACCACGCTGTTGGCGCCGATCTTCGCGCCGTGGCCGATCGTGATCGGCCCGAGCAACTTCGCGCCCGAGCCGATCGTGACGTTGTCCTGCACGGTCGGGTGGCGCTTGCCCGTGGCAAAGCCGGTGCCGCCGAGCGTGACGCCCTGGTAGAGGGTCACGTCATCGCCGATCTCCGCGGTCTCCCCGATCACCACGCCGGAGCCATGGTCGATGAACAGGCCCTTGCCGATCGTGGCCGAGGGATGGATCTCGATCCCGGTCAGCGCCCGTGTCACCAGTGCGATCGAGCGTGGGAGCAGCGGAACCCCTGAAGCGTGCAGGGCGTGGGCCACCCGGTGCGCAATCAGCGCCTGGATGCCCGGCCAGGTCGCGACGATCTCGACAGGCGCCACGCCGCGCGCCGCGGGATCGCGGTCGCGGGCGACGGCCACGTCGCGACGCAGCTCTTTTGCGAGGCGTGCAGCGGTCCCGATACCGAGCATGGGGAAAGCGTAGCGAGCGCCGAGCGCCCGCCATAGCGGCGGTCGGCGACGGACCGTCGTCCTGTGACTGGTCAGCCGTATCCCGCCGGCGGGCCTAAGACGGCGCGAAGAACGCCTGGGAGACGTAGCGCTCGCCGGAGTCGGGCATGATCGTCACGATCCGCCTGCCCTTGGACTCGGGCCGGGCGGCGATCTGCAGGCTCGCCCACAGGGCAGCGCCGCAGGAGATCCCGGCGAGCAGGCCCTCGCGCTTGGCGCAGGCCCAAGCCGTTTGAATGGCGTCGTCGTCGGAGACGGCGATCACCTCGTCGATCAGCTCGCGGTTGAGCACCGGCGGGACGAAGCCCGCACCGATCCCCTGGATGCGATGCGGTCCCGGCCGGGCGCCTGACAGGACCGCGGAGCTCTGCGGCTCGACCGCCACGATCTGAAGCTGGGGGTTGCGCTCGCGCAGATATTCGCCGACGCCGGTGATCGTCCCGCCGGTGCCCACGCCGGCGACGAGCACGTCGACGCGCCCCTCGAGCGCACGGTCGATCTCGGGGCCCGTGGTGCGCCGGTGCGCTTCGGGGTTGGCGGGGTTGGAGAACTGGTCGGGCAGGAACACGTCGGGTTGGCGGGCCATCGCCTGCGCCGCCTGCACCGCCTCGCCCATCCCACCCAGCGACTCGGTGATCTGCACGCCGGCCCCGTAGAGCTTCAGCAGGATCTCGCGCTCACGGCTCATCCCCTGGGGTAGGGTCAAGACGAGCTCGTAGCCCTTGGCGGCGCACACGAACGCGAGCGCGATTCCGGTGTTGCCGCTGGTGGCCTCCACGATCGTGGTACGCCCCGGCTCGATGCGACCTTCGGTCTCGGCCGCCTCGATCATCGCAACCCCGATTCGGTCCTTGACGCTGCCACCGGGATTGAACGCCTCGAGCTTCGCGTACAGCTCCACCCCACTGCTCTCCGCGGGGCTCCCCTCGAGCATCCGCGTCATCTGCACGATCGGGGTCCCACCGACAAGCTCGGCAATGTTGATCGGAATTGACCCCATATTCCTTACGACAATAATGGGCCAGAGGCGACGGCGAGGCCTGATCTACCCAGTGCGCTCACGATGCCCGCCCGATCCGCGATCAGACGTTGCCCGCCCAGCGGCGGTGTCGCGCTTAACAGGCGTGTCCGCTCAGCGCTGGGCGCCGTGGCGGAGCCTGTCAGATGTGGTACATGCTCGCGCCGGAATCGCGCGCTTCGCGCTCGATCACATCCGCGATCGTGGTCTGCTCGAGCACGTCGCGGGCGGCGCGGGAGGCGTCCGCGAACACGCCCTCGGAATCGCGTCCGAGCGGTCCGTCAAGCAGCTCCACCACCTCGAGAACCGTCACCTCGGCGGGCTCGCGGGCGAAGCGGTAGCCACCCTTTACCCCGCGCTGGGAGCTGACGACCCCGGCCCGGCGCAGAACCGCGAACAGCTGCTCGAGAAACTGCACCGGCATCTCGCGCCGGCGCGCCAGCTCGCCGATCGGCACCGGCTCCGATCCGCCACTGCGACCAAGCTCCGCAAGCGCCGCCACGGCGTAGGGGGACTTGCTTGTAATCGAGATCATCGCGAGATCATCGCGCGATGCTACGCAATTCGCGTCTAGGAGGGACGTTGGGCAAGCAAGACAAGGACGCACCGAGCGAAGCATGCTGGCTGCACGTGCGAGGGAGGACGCAGTATTGCGCCGTCCAACGTCCCTCCTAGAGCCAGCCGCGCTCTGTGGCGATCAGAACGGCCTGGGCGCGATCGACGGCGCCGAGCTTGCCGTAGATGTTGTGCAGGTGGGTTCGGACGGTGCTCGTGGAGAGCGTCAGCTCGTGGGCGATCTGCTTGTAGACCTTGCCTTCGGAGAGTCTTTGCAGCACACCGAGCTCGCGTCCGGACAGGGGGCACGGGTCGACCATGCGCTGGCGCTGGCCGCGGGCGCTTGGCATCTCGTACATGACGCGGCGCAGCTCCTCGGGCCCCAGCCCGAGCGCGCGGGCGCAGGAGAGCATTTCGGCGGGAGCGACGGGCGCCCCGTTGGCGTAGTGGGCGAGCATGTCGGCCAGCCGCACGAACGCGGCCTCGCCGGTGGCGTCGGGATGGTGGTGGCGCTCGATCACTGTGGCGATCGCCGGCGGTAGGCCCCAGCGACGGGCGAGGACCCCGCCGACGAGCGCGTGGTCAACGCCGAGCTCGCGCCGTTCCTGGTGGATGCGCTTCTCCGGTGTCTGCCCGTCCTTCTTGACCTGGGCGATGTAGCCGGGGTAGGCGTGCATCAGCACGAGCTTGCCGACGTCGTGCAGAAGGCTTGTGACTGTCAGCCGGTCGCGGTGCTCGTAGCCCGTCTCGGCTGCCAGTCTGTCCGCGGTGTGCTGGGTGGCGAGCGCGTGCAGGCGGAAGCGCTCGGGCGCATTGTCCCAACCGTTCGAGCGCTCGAAGAAGTCGAATGTGCGCACCCTGTTTGCGATCGATTGCACGGCGCGGGGCGTCAGCCGCTCGACGGCGGCGACGACCGTCTCGACCCGATCGCCGGAGCTGTGGGCCTCGTTGGCGAGGCGCATCACCGCGATGATCAGCGCCACATCGGACTCGACCGCCGAGACGATGTCGGCGGTGGCCACGTTGTCCTTGGAGACGACCGATAGCAGCCTGGTGCGTGACTCCGACAGCGCCGGAAACGCGTCAAGCGCCTCGAAGGCGAGCATCAGACGGCGGCCGTGGCCCTCGTTCTGGTGGCGCTCGCCGGAGCTCGCGGATTCGCCTGAGCGACGCCTAACGGTGGGCGTTGGCTCGGTATCACTTGCGTGATTTGGCTTTGTCACAGTTGCTTGCGTGCGCATGACCCTGCTTTGACGTGGCCGGCATCCGAGCCGTCCAGATGGTCGTCATGGGTCCTATCGGCAGCTTCGAAGCGATTGTTGAGCGACGAGGGCGCCCGTGAGGGCCACCGGCGGCTCTCAGCCGGCAAGCGCGAGGTCGATGCGGCGCAGGGTCTCCTCGCGACCGAGCAGCGCAACGCTCTCGAAGATGCCGGGTGAGATCGTGGTGCCGGCGATCGCGACGCGCACCGGCTGGTAGACCTCGCGCGGCTTGGCGGCACGCCGTTCGACGATGCTCGCCAGAGCCGCTTCGACCGCGGCGATGTCAAAGCTCTCGGTGCGGGAGAGCTCCGCGCGAGCGTCGCTCAGCACCGACACTCCCTGCTCTCCCAGCCAGCGCTCGCGAGCGGACTCGTTCTCGACCACCCCGTCGAAGAAGAAGCGCGACAGCGGCCAGAAGTCCGCGAGCGTCTGGATCTTCTCCTGGCTGATCGCCACGGCCCCTTCCAGCAGGGCACGATCGGCCCCGGCGGCGTCCGCGGCCTCGGGGT
>DATHPT010000343.1:0-9157 GCA_035483615.1 Solirubrobacteraceae bacterium
TCGTTCTCAAGCAGCTCCGCCGCGAGCGCATCGAGCTGGGCACGGTGGCTCACGATCATCCGCCGGGCCGCCCTGCGCGCCTCCTCGATCAGCTCCCTGCGCTCCTCGTCGCGCAGGCGCAGAGTGGTCTCGGACAGCCGCACGTCGCCGTCGGGTGAGCGCCCGACGCCGGCGCTGCCCATCGCATAGTCGTGCACCATCGAATGGGCGATGTCGGCCACTCGCTTGAGATCGTCAGAGGCGCCGGTGGTGATGGCGCCGAACACGATCTGCTCCGCCACGCGACCGCCGAGCAGGACGGTCATGTAGTCAAGCAGCTCCTCGCGGGTCTTCAGATAGCGATCCTCGGCAGGCAGGTTGAGCGTGTAGCCGAGCGCCCGCCCGCGTGGCACGATCGAGATGCGGTGCACACGGTCGACGGACGGCAGCAGCTCCCCGCAGAGCGCGTGGCCGGCCTCGTGGAAGGCCACCACTCGCTTCTCGTGCTCGTTGAGCACCCTGTGGGACTGCACCCCGGCGATCACCCGCTCCAGGGCCTGGTCGAAGTCCGAGCCGGTGATCGTCTTGGCGCCGCGCCGCGCCGCGAAGATCGCGGCCTCGTTGCAGATGTTCGCGAGGTCGGCACCCGTGAGGCCGCTCGTCTGGGCCGCCACCAATCCGAGGTCCACGTCCTGCAGGGGCTTGTTGCGGGTGTGCACCCCGAGCACCCCTGTGCGCCCCTTCACGTCGGGTGGCGTCACGAAGATCTGGCGATCGAATCGGCCCGGGCGCAGGAGCGCGGGGTCGAGCTTGTCGAGCAGGTTCGAGGCGGCGATCACCACGAGCCGCCCGCTGCTTGAGAAGCCGTCCATCTCGACCAGTAGCTGGTTGAGCGTCTGGTCCTTCTCGCCGGAGAAGTCCGCGCCGCGGCGGCCGCCGACGGCGTCGATCTCGTCGATGAAGATGATCGCCGGCTCCTGCTTTCGCGCGATCGCGAACAGGCGCCTGATGCGGGCCGCGCCGAGTCCCGCGAACATCTCCACGAACGCGGCGGCCGACTGGGCGAAGAACTGGGCGCCCGACTCGTGCGCCACCGCCTTCGCGAGCAGCGTCTTGCCGGTCCCGGGCGGCCCGTGCAGCAGGATGCCCTTCGGGACCTTCGCGCCCAGCGCCTCGAACTGCTTGGGGTCGCGCAGGAACTCGACAATCTCCTGCAGCTCCGCCTTGGCCTCGTCGACGCCGGCGATGTCCTTCCAGGCGACCGACTGGCTCGAGTCCGGCTTGATCTGCTGCGGCTTGACCCGCGGCATCACTTTCAGCGTGCGCCACATCAGGTAGATGAGCGCGCTGAAGAACAGGATCATCACCACGCTGGACCACTGATAGGACCAGTCCTGGATGTCCTGCACGATTGAGGTTGCGAGCGTCACCATCCTTGGCTCCACCGCACCATTATGCACGACCGCCGCGCCTGCGCCACCCGCCGTCGGGCGGCGGGCGCCCGATCAGGGCCCGAGGACGCGAATGGCGAGGTCTCGATAGCACTCACTTGCGAAGGCCAGATCGCGCAGGTCGATGCGCTCCTGGGGCGCGTGGATGAGCGCCTGGGTCTCGAGCAGCGACTGGTGGCGCTGCGGAAAGAAGCCATACGCCACACACTCGGGGAACGCCGCGCGGAAGTGGCGCGAGTCGGTGAAGCCGGGCAGGATCGTCGGCACCGTCCTTGCGCCCGGGTCCCGCTCTGAGATCCACTCTTCCAGAGCGTCCATCAGCGGCGAGGCGATCGGGGAGCGGTTGCCCGTCACCCGCTCGGTGAACTCGATGCGCAGACCGTCAAGGCCGCCGAGCACCTGCTCGATCGCGCGCCTGGTGTGCGCCTCGCCGAGACCCGGCGGCACGCGACAGTCGACCCGCAGCTCCGCCCGGGAAGGAATCACGTTGATCTTCTCCGACGCCGAGATCCTGGTCGGGGCAAAGGTCACGCCGAACATCGGCTCGAGCATCTGCAGCAGGCGGGGATCGGCTTCGCCCAGGCGCTGCAGCGCACCTGCGGGGTCGCGCTCGTCCTCGCCCAAGCCGCGCAGGAACGCAAGCGGCTCGGCGGTCGGCTCGAGCGTCGGCTGACGCTCGGCGAAGCGCTCGAGCACCGGGGCCATCTTCAGCAGCGCGTTCTCGCCGAGCTTCGGCATCGAGGCGTGCCCGGCCGCCCCCTCGGTCGTCACGGTGAACCGGAACACCCCCTTCTCCGCGCAGCACACCCCGTAATAGCGCTGCCCGCCGAGCTCGAACGAGGGGCCGCCGCCCTCGTTGAGCAGCATGTCGCAGCGCACCTTCTCGGGGTGGTTCTCGGTCAGCCACTTCGCTCCAAGCTCGCCGCCGGTCTCCTCGTCGACGACCGCCACCACAAGCAGCTCCCCGCGTGTCGGGCGCCAGCCCGAGCGCGCCAGCCCCACGGCGGCCGCGACCTCCGCCGCGACCTGGGACTTCATGTCGAGCGATCCACGCCCCCACAGGCAGCCGTCGGCGACATCGCCCGACCAGGGGTCGTGCGTCCATTCCTCGGCGTTGGCCAGCACCGTGTCGACGTGGCCGAGATAGCAGAGCGTCGGATACGTGAGATCGCTGCCCCTACCCTCGCCGTTCCTGCCCTCCGCGTTCCTGCCATCCCCATCGCTGCCCTCGCCATTCCTGCCCTCCGCGTTCCTGCCATCGCCGTCGCTGCTCTTCAAGCGGGCCACCAGGTTCGGGCGCTCGGGCGTCACGCCGAGCAGTTCGCACTGGAAGCCCGCGTCCTGGAGGACGCCCTGCAGGTACTCGATCGCAGGACGCTCGTTCCCGGGGGGGTTGACGGTGTCGAAGCAGATCAGGCGCTGAAGGAGCTGCGCGGCCTCTGCGGCGAGCCCTCCGAGATGGCCGTCTCCGCCAGGCGCTGCTGTCCCGGCGAGGTCTCCTGCTCTTCCGGCGAGGTCTCCTTGTCCACCCACCTGTCCGATCGTACGCCACCGGGCAAGCGCGGGCAGGCGGCAAGCAGTTCCCGGGTGTAGGGGTGCTTGGGGCGCTCAAGCAGCTCGCGGGCCTCTGCCAGCTCGACGACCTTGCCGCCCTGCATGACGGCGATGCGATCAGCCACGGCTTCGACTGTGGTGAAGTCGTGGGAGACGAGCACGTAGCTGCAGCGGATCTGCGACTGCAGCTCGCCCAGCAGCTCGATCACGCCGCGCCGGATCGAGGCGTCCAGAGAGGACACGGGCTCGTCGAGCAGCACCAGCCGCGGCTCGCCCGCGAGCGCCCGTGCGATCCCGACGCGCTGACGCTCGCCGCCGGAGAGCTCGTGTGGAAAGCGAGTGGCATACGCCGCCTTCAGGCCCACCCACTCGAGCAACTGTCCCGCTCCGAGCTGCGCCTCCGCGCGGCCCAGCCCCCGTGCGCGCAGCGCCCGCTCGAGCGTGCGGCCGATCCGGCGGCGGGGGTTCAGCGAAGCCTGGGGATCCTGGAAGACCATCCCGAGATCCCTTCGCAACGACGCGAGCTTGCGGCGCGGCGCGCCCGCCAGATCCTGGCCCTGCAGGCGGATCGCGCCACCGCTCGGCTCGATCAGGCGCGCGATCGAGCGCAGCAGCGTGGTCTTCCCGCAACCGGACTCCCCCACGATCGCGAGCGTCTCCCCGACGCCGACCGTGAGCGACACGCCGTCGAGCGCCTGCACCGAGACACCGCGGCCGCCTCCACGGCGACCGTAGCTCACGCGCAGATCCTCGACCTCGAGCAGGGGCGCGCCCTGGGGGCGCCTGATGCGCCTGGCGGCGGGCGGAGCGAGCGCCTGCAGCAGACTGCGGGTGTAGGGATGCTGGGGCTCGTGGAATATCGCCTCAGCCGTCCCCTGCTCGACGATCCGCCCCGCCTGCATCACCGCGATCCGATCGGCGATGTCGGCGACTACGCCGAAGTCGTGGGTTATCAGCAGGATGCTCATCCCGTTCTGCTCGCGAAGCTGCTTGAGCTGCGTGAGGATCTGCGCCTGCACGGTCACATCCAGCGCGGTCGTCGGCTCGTCCGCGAGCAGCGCCTTGGCGCCGAGCGAGAGCGCCATCGCGATCATCACCCGCTGGCGCATTCCGCCTGAGAGCTCGTGCGGGTATGAGCGCACCCGCTCCCGCGCCCGCGGGATGCCGACCTGCTCCATCAGCTCGCCTGCCCGCTCGATCGCCTGGGCATGGGACACCAGCGGTTTGTGCGCCCTGATCTGCTCGGCGATCTGATCGCCGACCCGGTACACCGGGTTCAGCGAGGACTGCGGATCCTGGAAGACCATTGCGAGCTGCGCCCCTCTGATCCGCCGCAGCTGGGCCTCGGAGGCACCGATCAGCTCGCGATCCTCGAGCTGCGCACTGCCGGCGATCGTCGTGTTGGGCCCGCGGGTGAGCCCCATCAACGTCATCGCGCACACCGACTTGCCCGAGCCCGACTCGCCCACGATCGCAAGCACCTCGCCGCGATCCAGTGCGAATGACACGCCGTCGACCGCCTGCACAGGACCGTTCGCCGTCGCGAACGACACGCTCAACTCGCGTACCTCGAGCAGCGGCCGCTGCACCGCAGGGCGATCCGGCGGCAGTCCATGGGAGTCCTCTCCGAGCTCGCTCACGACAGCCTCACGCGGGGATCGAGCAGGGCATAGGCGAGATCCACGAGCGTGCTGAGCACCACCACGGCGCATGCCACCAGCATCGTGATGACCATCACCGGCGGCACGTCCAGGCGTCCGATCGACTGCGCCGCGTACTGGCCGACGCCACCGAGGTTGAACACCGACTCCACGAGGATCGCGCCGCCACCGATCACCCAGGCGAAGTCGAGGCCCCACAGCGTGACGATTCCCATCAGCGAGTTGCGCAGCACGTGGTGTATCAGCACGCGACGCTCGGAGAGCCCCTTGGCGCGGGCCGTGCGCACGTAGTCCTCGCTCATCACGTCGAGCACGTTGGCGCGCAGCACCCGCGAGTACACGCCGATCGACACGATCGACAGGGCGATCCAGGGCATCAGCATGTGCGTGAACCAGCCCCACGGGTCGCTTGTGAGCGGAACGTATCCGCCCAGCGGCAGCAGACCCCACTTGTAGCCGAGCCAGTAGAGCATGATCGCCCCCAGGAAGAACACCGGCATCGAGATGCCGGTGAGCGCGAACACCGTCAGCACCCTGTCGAGCAGGCGACCGGCGTGCATGGCGCTGAGCAGGCCGAGCAGCACCCCGAGCACGAGCCAGATGACGCCGGCGCCGAGCGCGAGCGAGATCGTCGGTGGGAGATCCCTGACGATTTCCTGCTCCACGTTGATCTGCTGGGTGTAGGAGATGACGCTGCCGTCGAGCACCTTTTCCATCGTCTTTGCGTACTGCACATAGATCGGCTTGTCGAAGCCCCACTGCACGCGTATGTCCTGCACCTGCTGCGGGGTCGCCAGACGCCCCGCCATGCGCAGAGCGGGATCCCCGTTGGGGATCGCCTGGAAGATCAGGAAGGTGAGCACCGTGATCGCGAACAGCACGGCCACCAGCGCCGCCAGGCGGCGAGCGAGAAAGACGGCCATCAGAACCGGCGCCTCACGATCGCCTTCGGGTGGAGTGCGTCACGAACCATCAGAACCGGCCTCTCACGATCGCCTTGGGGTCGAGCGCGTCGCGAACTCCGTCGGCGAACACGTTCACCGACAGGACGGTGAGCACCAGCATCACGCCGGGCACAAGCACGAGGTGGATCGCTCCCGGGATCAGGCGGATGCCGTCGGCGATCATCGTGCCCCACGAGGGGTTCGGGTCCTGCACGCCGGCGCCCAGGTAGGAGAGCCCCGCCTCCAGCAGGATCGCGTTGGCCACGATCAACGGCACGAACACGATGATCGTGGAGGTCAGGTTCGGCAGGATCTCACCGACCATGATCCGCAAGGGCGAGGATCCCATCACGCGCGCCGCGTCGACGAACTCGCGCTCGCGCAGTGACAGCGCGTGGGCGCGCAGCGGCTTGGCGACATAGGGGAAGAACACGATCCCGATCACGAACGCCGGCAGCAGCAGCGAGCCGCTGTGCAGCGTGAACAGCCCGAGGTTCAGCCCCCCGACCGCAAGCGCCACGCCGAGGGCCACGCCGAGCAGGACGGCGGGGTAGGCCCACACCAGGTCGAACAGGCGCGAGAGCACCCCGTCGGCGAAACCGCGCAGATAGCCTGCGAGCGTACCCAGCAGGACCGCGAGCACCATCGTGATCAGCGTCGCGATCGCGGCGATCTCCAGCGAGTTGCGCCCGCCGTAGAGCAGCCTCACCGCGACGTCGCGCCCGTTGGAGTCGGCGCCCAGCAGGAAGCGCCCTTTCCAGGTCGGGCCGATCGGAACGCCCTGCGGGGACACCACGTCGACCTGTTTGCCGTCGACGATCACCGTCTCGGTTATGTGGTTGTCGTCGGGCCCGGTGTGGGCGACGTCCTGGGCGTACACCGGCGCGAACAGGCACAGCACCACGATCGCCACGAACAGCGCACCGAACGCGAGCGCCACCTTGTTGTGCGCGACGGCCCTCATGGTTCCATCATCGTCAGCGACGCGATCGTTCTGGAGCCCGGGCGGGAGACTGGCAGACGCCAGACCCGCCGAGCTCCAGGCGAACCGTCCTACTTGAGCTGCAACGTGCTCCAGTCATTGCCGTAGACGGGGTGGAACACCGCGGCGCCGAAGTCGATCCGATCGGAGAAGAACTTCGGGACCTCGTCATAGCCGAACGGGGCCAGGTAGGCCTTCTGGGCGTTGTACTGGTCGAGCGCCTGCCAGCGACCCACCACCGAGCTCAGCTGCGAGGAGGGCACCGGCCCGAGCGCGGCGATTTCGCTCTGGATGTGCGGGTCGTCGACCTGGCTGAGATTGTGGTTTTCGGTCGGCAGGATCGATTTGGCGTCGAGCAGCTGGTAGAAGTCGATGGGGTTGGGGAAGTCCTGGCTGAAGGACAGCCAGCCGGTCTGGGGATTGGTCGAGAGGTTGCCGACCGTCTGGTAGTACTGCGCGTCGGCGACGATCTTCTCACTGGCTTTGAATCCGATCGCGTTCAGCACGCTGGCGTAGTAGTCGACGAATTCCTTGTGTGGCGCGCGCGAGCCGCCCCACACCGTCACGGGGGTCCCCGCCAGCCCCGACTGGCGCACCAGTTCCTTCGCCTTGGCGAGGTTGGGCGCCGCGTTGGGGTCCCCGTAGGGGCACGGCGAGGTCGGGTGGCCGGGCATCCCGACCGGCAGGAAGAAGCAGCCGGGATCGAGCATGCCGCTGTCGAGGCGTTGCAGGGCGCGCTTGTCGATCGCATAGTTGACCGCCTGGCGGGCAAGCGGATTGTCGAACGGCTTGGCTTTGGTGTTCAAGAAGAAATACTCGCCCGAGACGGTCGGCTCCTTGGCGTAGCGGCCTGAGGCCTGGCTTTCGACCTGGGAGATCAGCGTCGGCGGGATCGAGTCGTTGTAGTCGAACACGTCGGCCGTATTGTCGAGCACCTGCTCGGCCTCGCTCTGGTTGTTGGAGACGATCTTCACGTTCAGGTCGACGTGCCCTGCGGGAACCCCTGGGATCGTGCTGCTGGAGAAGTGGGGGTTGCGCGTCAGCGCGAACGACTTGTTGGGCACGACGCTTGCGATCTCGTACGGGCCGACGCCCGGCGGGGGGCTGTTGGTCAGGCTTTTCATCGCCGTGCCGCTCGGCACCAGACCGGCGGCCGGGAACGCCAGCACGTTCAGGAAGGGGCCATAGGGGGCCACGAGCTTGACCGTGATCCTGCCCGTCGCGTCGTCGGTCTGGATGCCGGAGATCGAGGAGGACTTGCCTTTGTCGAATGCTTCGCCGCCGGCGATGTTTTCGGTGAGCAGTTCCTTGTCTCCCCAGCCGAGCTTGATCGCGCGCTGGATCGTGTAGGCGAAGTCCGAGGCCTTGACGGGAGCGCCATTGGAGTAGACAAGGCCTTTACGCAGCGTGAAGGTGTAGGTCTTGCCGTCCGAGGACACGCTCGGCAGGCTTTCGGCCAGGCCCGGGATCAGCTTGGTGCCGGCTTCGCCAGAGGCGTGCGCATAGGTGACCAGCCCGGTGTAGGTGATCCAGGTGGCCTCATAGGACTGGGTGGTCGCACCCAGTCCGGGGTCCAGCGAATCCGGCGGGGTGCCCATCAGCACGGTGGCCGTTCCGCCGGTCGTTCCACCGGTCGTGCTGCCGGTTGACGAGCTTCCGCATGCGCTGAGACCCGCGAACAGAGCGAGCGCGAGCGACAATCCCAACAGCGATCGAAGCGTCCTATGCACTTGTGTCCCCCCTCCTCGCAACCCGGCGAGTCTCGTAATGTGTGTCACTAAGTACATGGTTCGACAACCCTTGTCGGCAACCTTTCGCGAAACTTGAAGTATTCAAATGAGCCTGGACACGATCGAAATCGAAGCCGCGAACTCACGTACCGAGCCCTACACGGCGTCTGCGCTCGACCCCGCCACCGGGGCGGTGCTCGGCGGGGTTCTCACGACCGCCCCTGCCGCCGTCGGGGAGGTGGTGGCGCAGGTGGCGAATGTCCAGCCGCTGTGGGCCCTGCTGCGCCTGGAGGACCGGGCGCGCTACATGCGGCGGATGGCCCAGGCGATCGTCGACGAGTTCGACGAGCTGCGCGAGACGATCGCCTGCGAGCAGGGCCGACCGCGCACGGAGGTGGCCGCGCTCGAGCTACTGGCCGCGATCGACGCTCTGAAGTGGGTGGCACAGGACGGGGCGCAGGTGCTGGGCGGACGTCGTGTCGGCGTGCACCGCTCGCTGTTCATGACCAAGCGCGCCCGCATCGCCTACGAGCCCTACGGCGTCGTCGGGGTGATCGGCGCCGGCAGCGCCCCGTTCGCACAGCCGCTCGGCCAGATCGCCGGGGCCCTGCTGGCGGGCAACGGAGTTGTCTTCAAGCCGGCCCTGGGGGCGTGCCTCGCGGGCGAGCGGATCGCACGTGTACTCGCGCGCGCGGGACTCCCGGAGGGTCTGGTGCGGATCGTCCACGGCGGCGCCGACGTCGGCCTGGAGCTCGCCGGAGCGCCGGTCGACAAGCTGCTGTTCACCGGCTCGCCCGCGACCGGGCGGGCCGTGGCGCGGGCCTGTGTGTCCCAGGAGACCGAGGTCACGGTCGAG
>DATHPT010000344.1:0-10500 GCA_035483615.1 Solirubrobacteraceae bacterium
GAAGCGCGCTCTGGGCGTCGGAATCGAGCAGCTGGGCCCCCGACTCGGCGACCATCACCGGGTCCACGACCACGGGCGTCCCACTGGGCAGCTCGTCAAGCGCCTGTGCGACGGCGCCGATGACCTCCACGGTGCCGAGCATCCCGACCTTGACGGCATCGACCCCGATGTCGCTCACAACCGCTCGGATCTGGGCGAGGATGATCTCTGGGGAGATCACCTGCACAGCGTCCACACCGAGCGTGTTCTGCGCGGTGATCGCCGTGATCGCGCTCATGCCGTGAACCCCACAGCTGGCGAACGCCTTCAGATCAGCCTGGATCCCTGCTCCGCCACCCGAATCCGAGCCGGCGATCGTGAGTGCACGGGGTGTGTGAGCGATCTCGGACATCTACTCGGCCACGGGGATCCGGCAGGCGAGAGCCGTCAAGGCAGTCGGTGGTGTCAGCCGACGCGTGGTCGGCGGCGCGCAGGGAAGATCGCGTAGCTGCCGATCGCCGTCACGAGCAGTCTTCCGTCCTCGTGGCGAACCTCGCTGCGCAGGACGGCATTGGATCGGTTGCGTCGATCGAGCTCTGTCGTGCAGACGATCTCGCCCTCGGTCGCGGTCTGGATGTAGTTGATCGAGATGTTGAGGGTCGCGATGTGCTCGTCCTCGCTGGTCTCGGGCCACAGCGTCGAGCCCATGCAGTAGTCGACAAGCGCATAGGTGACCACTCCGGAGAGCAGACCGGCGGCGTTGATGAGCTCCGGACGGATCTCGAGACGAACCGTGTCGGCGCTGTCCCAGCGCATTCCCATGAAGCCACTCACGCCGTCGATGCCGACGGCCTCTCGATCTCGCGCAGGAGCGTTCGAATCGACCGCGGAAGCGACCCTCGGGCCGCGGGAGTTGTCAGGAGCGTCACTCACAAGAAAGAGCTCGATCGAGCCCACGCCAGGATATCCGTCGTTCAGGCGACCCACGGTTTGTAGCGTGTCGGCGGAACCTCAGCTGACCTTGGAAGACACGGGACTACACGAGAGAACGCTGACAACGCGGGACGATGCTGACTGCAAATCGGCACAATTGTGTCTTTTACGTCACATTTTCTGCCTTATCGTTGAGGCATGGCCCATCAAGCACAGCAGCAGCTGGGCACTACGCCGCCCGGCGATAGACGTCGTGCGCTCGGCAGGCTCGGCGAGGACCTGGCGGTTGGTCACTTCCGTCGCCTGGGGTTCGTGGTGCTCGCGCGCAATGTCAGAACGCGCCACGGCGAGATCGACCTGATCGCGTTCGACGGGCGGGTGCTCGTGTTCGCTGAGGTAAAGACGAGGCGTGCGACCGGTCGCCGCAGGGGAGCTTGCCCGCAGGACCAGCCTTTGGCGTGGTTGAAGCCCAGCCAGCGCATTCGCCTGAGGCGGCTGGCATGCGCGTGGCTGTACGAGAGCCCCCAGACACGTCCAAAAGCAGATGCCATCCGCTTCGATGCGGTCGGAGTCCTGCTCGACGGCCAAGATCGGCTGCTGCGCCTCGACCACATTGAGAACGCCTGGTGAGCCTCGAGCTTCCCGGTGGGTTCAGAGTGCCAGTTGCTGGTAGGCCAGCGACTGGAAGGACATACGGTGCAGTGGAGAGACGCCTTGACGAGCGATCGCTTCGCGGTGCATCGGCGTCGAGTAGCCGACGTGCTCGCCGAAGCTCCAGCCGGGATGCAGCTCATCGGCATGGTGCATGTAGCGGTCGCGCGAGACCTTCGCGACGATCGACGCTGCCGCGATCGCAGCGCTCGTGGCATCGCCGTTTACGATCGCCCGTTGCGAGCGCTCGAACTCAGGCACCGCGAACCCATCGATGAGGCATTCGACGTCGCCCTCGACGCCATTCGTGACTCCACGCATCGCGTCGCGCAGCGCCGCGAGATTCGTCTTGTGCAAGCCACGAGCATCGATTCCGCCGACGCAACGTGAGACGACTGTGACGCGCATCGCCGCCGAGAGCACGAGTGGATAAAGCTCCTCGCGTGCCTGCGCGGTGTGCTGCTTGGAGTCGTTGAGCGCCCCGAGCGCACGCAACTCACGGGTTGTGAGGCGTTCATAGTCGAACAGCACACCCGCCGCGACCAGCGGGCCCGCCAGACAGCCACGGCCCGCCTCGTCAGCCCCCGCCACCAGCGGAACGCCGAGCCGGCGATCAAACGCGAACAGGCGCTGCCCGCTTGAGCCCGAGCGCGCGCGACGGCGACCGGCACGCTTGGCGTAGGGCGCTCTCGAGGAGGGTGTGGCCCTAGAGGATGCCGATGCGGTCGGGAGGCCAGTAGGTGGCAAAGGCCCCTCCGATGATCCAGCCTGTGGGTACCGGTCCCCAGAATCTGCTGTCGTCCGACTCGCCACGATTGTCACCCATCATGAACCAATGCCCGGCGGGAATCTTGATCGGAGTGGGAAAATTGCACTCTGATCCACCGCCACAGGGATTGATATAGGAATCGCTCTCACGCTTGCCGTTGCGATAGGCGTGGCCTTCCTTGATGTAAAGCGTGTCCCCCGGGCCCGCCACGATCCGCTTGATGAAGTTGACGCTCGCCTCCTCGGGCTCCGGTGTCGAGCAGGCCGCGCCACCTGGAGTGACCACGTGGGGAGCGGGCCCGCATATCTGCTGTTCGGCGTCCTTGGGCGGATGGAACACCACGATCTCGCCCACGTGGGGTTTGCCGAAGTGCATGCCGGCCCGATTCACGAGAACCCGCTGCCCGACCTCCAGCGTGGGTTCCATCGAACCGCTCGGAATCCGATATGGCTTGACGATGAACGCTTGGATGGCGAGCGCCAGACCGACCGCCACCAGCACGATCACGACCAGCTCCACCACCGAGTTTGTCTTCGACTTCGGCTCGCCCTTGCCTTCGGCGCTTTTGGCCGAGGCGGGGTTGGTCGTCACGCCGCGGGGGCGCCGGCTCCAGCATCGCCGGCGTCGGAGGAAGAATCGGCCTCGTCGCCGGCCTCGGTCGCAGCGCGAGCCTCGTCCTCGGCGCCGTCTCGCGCCGCGGAGCCCCCGTCACCTCCGGAAGCCCCCCCACCTGACTCGGACGTTGGCGCGCTTGCTGCGGTGACGCCCTCGCCGTCCTTGGAAGCCGTGGTGCCCTCCCCGCCATTTGCCGTCTCAGCACCCGTCGACTCAGCGCTCGTCGACTCCGAGACAGTCTGCTCGGCCGTCGAGCCATCGGCGTCGGTGGCTGCGGTCGAATCGTGCAGCAGACCGTACTCGACGGTTTCCTCGGGACCCGTGTAGCGGCGCTCACGCACACGCGCACGCTTGCCGACACGGTCACGCAGGTAGTAGAGCTTTGCGCGACGCACGTCCCCCCTGGCCGCGACCTCGATGCGCTCGATCTTCGGCGAATGAACGGGGAACATGCGCTCCACCCCGATGCCGAAGGACTGCTTGCGGACGGTGAACGTCTCGCGCGCGCCATGCCCTTGACGCTTGATGACGACACCCTCGAAAACCTGGATGCGCCGACGGGTGCCCTCGATCACCTGGAAGTGCACCTTGACGCGATCGCCAGGTGCGAAGTCGGGGACGCGGCGCAGTTGCGCACGCTCGATGCTTTCGATGACAGTGCTCATAGAAAAAGAAGGCGCCGTGTGAACGAAGGTCGCTGCACTCGCCGACGCGCCCGCGAATGGTAGCGAACACTGCTCGCGACGGCGCAGGTGCCCGTGCAAGGACCGGCCTCACTGGGCAGGCGCGTCACGATCCCTCCCCCGCTCCCGACTCTGTTGAGCCCGCCATTCACGGATGTGCCCATGATGTCCGGAGAGCAGGATCTCCGGAACGCGCCAGCCGCGATACTCGGCCGGCCGCGTGTAGTGGGGATACTCGGGGTCTCCGCCGAGCGCGTCGCTGAAGGACTCCTCGACCGCCGACTCGACATGGCCGAGCGCACCGGGGAGCTTGCGCATCACCGCGTCGCACACGACCATCGCCGCCGGCTCGCCGCCCGAGAGCACGTAGCGGCCGATCGACAGTGTCTCGCTTGCGAAGTGCTCAACGATGCGCTCGTCAAAGCCCTCATAGCGACCACACAGGAGCGTCAGCGCCGGCTCGGCCGCCAGCTCCTGGACATAGCCCTCGTCCAGCAGCCGGCCACCCGGCGCGAGCGCAATCACGCGTCGTTGCTCCCGCACGCGCTCTGCCTCCATCCCGTAGCGCGCCTGCAGCGCCAAATCCATGACGTCGACTCGCAGGACCATCCCAGCGCCCCCGCCAAAGGGCGTGTCGTCCACCTGACCGCCGCTCAGGGGTGTGTGCTCGCGGAAGTTCACATAGCTCAGGCGCGATCCGTCCTCGAGCACATTGCGCACGTGGCGCTGAGCCTCGAACCAACCGAACCACTCGGGAAACAGCGTGAAGATGTCGATCTCCATCAGGCGCCCGCGTTCGCAGCAGGCCGCGAGACAGGAGGGAGAGCGCGCCCGTGGGCTCGCTTGCAGATCTCCTCGCAGGCTCTCCCACACCTCTCCTTGCGAGCGCCCCTACACCTCTCCTCGCAGGCTCCCGAGCTCACGGCTCATCTCCCAGGAAGCTCATGTCAACGTCGATCAGCCGGTTGTTCACGTCGACCCGGCGGATCGCCTCGCGGACCATCGGTATGAGCAGATCTCCGGAGGAGGACCCCAGAGCGGTCTTGGAAGCCGACTCGGCCAATCGGACCTCAAGCGCCTCACAGGAGGGCAGCTCCACGAGCCGCGTCACGATCCCGACGTGTCGCGACCCGTCAAGCACCTCGCAGCCCTCGAGCTCGCTCGCCCACCACTCATCCACCCCGAGATCCGGCGCGTCCGCCAGCTCGACCGTCAACTCCAGCCCACGCAGCGCCTCGGCGGCGCGACGGCTGTCGCTGCCCTCCAGTCGCAGGATCGGATGCTCGTCGGTTCCCGCCCTTCTCACCACCTTCGCGGTGTGACCGTCAACGGTGAGAACCGTCCCACGCTCGAGCAGTCGAGGACGGGCGCCTGTCACGTAGAAGCTCCCGTCGAGACCGTGAGCGCGACCCACACGACCAGCCGTCACTGAGTGCGGAGTCCCGTGATCCCCGACCGCCGAGTGCTCATCCGCCGCCGCGGTCACGCTCCTACCCTCAATCGACTATGTCGACGAGCACGCGGCGCTTCTCATTCACGGCAGCAGCCTTCACCACGGTTCTGAGCGCGTGAGCGGTGCGTCCGCCACGACCGATCACCTGCCCGTAGTCGTCGTCGGCCACGCACAGCTCGAGCACGACCGTGCCGTCGTCCTCCTCGAACTGCTCAACCGACACGTCCTGAGGCCGGTCGACCAACCCTTGCGCCAGATACTCCAGCAGATCTCTCATGACCTCGGACACCAGATCACCTCTTTAAACGGTCGGGTGCGCGGTCATTGCACTCATCCGACGGCGTGACACACGAGACGCTATTGAGTGATCCCCTGGATGCGCAGCAGCTTGCGAACCGTGTTCGACGGCTGAGCGCCACGGGCCAACCAGCTGCGTGCGCGCTCCTCGTCGATCACGATCGTCGAGGGCTCAGTCTGGGCGTTGTAGTGACCGATCGTCTCGATCACGCGGCCATCGCGGGGGGAGCGTTGATCGGCGACGACCACGCGCCACACGGGGTTCTTCCTTGCGCCCACTCGCGTGAGCCTTAGCCTTACCGACACGGTTTCCTCTCTGAGTGCTTACGAAATGCTTTGAAAGTCAGCTTGAGAGCTTAGACGGTGGGGCATCGAGAGGTCGTTCTGGAGGGATGGGACACCAGCGGCCCGACCGGATCGGACGCGAGAAGAAGCCGGACCGCGCCGGACGCCAGAAGCCCGACCTACCGGACCACAGCTGACGCGAGACCTAACCCGGAGCCGCCGCTTGCTCGCTCCGACCCGTCAGCGCGCCTGGCGCATGAGAGCTCCCATGTCCGGCATCTTGCCGCGACCCACCTGCTTCATCACCTTGCGCATCTGGCCGAACTGCTTGACGAGCTGGTTGACCTGTTGCACGTTGGTGCCCGAGCCCCGTGCGATTCGCAGCCGGCGTGAGCCTTTGATCAGCTCGGGACGGGTGCGCTCCTCCGGCGTCATCGAGAGGATGATCGCCTGGATCCGGTCGAGCTCGCGCTCGTCCACCTTCATGCCTTTCAGCTGCGCTCCCGCAAAGCCCGGGATCATTCCCAGCAGGTTCGTCAACGGTCCCATCCGGCGGATCGTCTTCAGCTGATCGAGGAAGTCGTCGAGCCCGAACTCGTTGCGGCGCAGCTTGCGCTCCAGGTCGGCTGCCTGCGTCTCGTCGAACTGCCGCTCCGCCTGCTCGATCAAGCTCATCACATCGCCCATGCCGAGGATCCGCTGAGCCATGCGGTCGGGGTGGAAGCGTTCGAACTGGTTCAGCTTCTCGCCCGTGGAGGCGAACAGGATCGGCTTGCCGGTGACGGCCTTGACCGACAGGGCGGCGCCGCCACGAGCGTCACCGTCGAGCTTGCTCATAACCACACCGTCGAACTGGACGGCCGTGGCGAACTGCTCTGCGACATTGACCGCGTCTTGGCCTGTCATCGCATCCACGACCAGCAGCACGTTGTGCGGCTTCACTGTGTCTCGGATCTTCACGAGCTCCGCCATCAACGCCTCGTCGACGTGCAGGCGCCCGCTCGTGTCGACGATCAACACGTCCTTGCCCTCCTGACCGGCTCGCTCGAGGGCCCACGCTGCGATCTTCACCGGGTCACGGTCGGGGTGACCGGGGTCTCGGAAATACACCGCGGCGCCAGCCTGGGCGCCCACCTTGACGAGCTGCTCGACGGCCGCCGGGCGGTAGACGTCGCAGGCTGCAAGCGCCACCGAGGAGGAGTGCTCCTCACGCAGGTAGCGCGCGAGCTTGGCGGTCGCGGTCGTCTTGCCCGATCCCTGCAGACCTGCCATCAAGATCACCGTGGGCGGCCGCGGGGAAAAGCTCAGGGCGGGCTGATCCTCCTCCTGTCCGCCCAGGGTGGGAGAGCCTCCCATCAGTTGGGTCAGCTCGTCCGCCACGATCTTCACGACCTGCTGGCCTGGATTCAGCTTCCCGACGATTTCCGCCCCCATACAGCGATCCTGGACATCGCTCGTGAAGCGCTTCACCACCTTGAAGTTGACGTCCGCCTCCAGCAGCGCGAGGCGAATCTCGCGCATCGTCTGCTCTATGTCCTTCTCGGTGAGCGTTCCCCGCTGGCGCACGTCGCTCAGCGTGGCCTGCAGCTTCTCGGCGAGGGAGTCGAACATCAGTCAGCCCCGGGCACAGACGGCGGCCGGTCGGTGCGGCGCGCCAGCGCCTCACCGATGCCTCCGAACGCCTCGGCGAACTCGGAGGGTATGACGAACACCTTGTTCGAGTCCCCTTCGGCCAGCTGCGGCAGCATCTGCAGGTATTCGTAGCTGAGCAGCTCCCTCGAGGGTTTGCCGTCGTGGATCGCTTTGAAGACTGTGTCGATCGCCTCAGCTTCTCCCTCGGCGCGCAGCACCGCGGCCTGGCGGTCGCCCTCGGCGCGCAGCACCACGGCCTGCTGTTGACCTTCGGCGGTGAGGACCTGAGCCTGCTTCTCGCCTTCCGCGGTGAGGATCGCTGCGCGCCGATCGCGCTCGGCGCGCATCTGCTTCTCCATCGCCGCTCGTATGTCCTGAGGAGGATCGACCGACTTGATCTCCACGCGGTTGATGCGGATGCCCCACTTGCCGGTGGCCTCGTCGAGCACCACGCGCAACTGCGTGTTGACGCTCTCGCGTGCGGTCAGCGTCGCCTCAAGCGAGAGACCGCCGATCACATTGCGCAGCGTCGTGACGGTCAGCTGCTCGATCGCCTGCAGGGGATTGGCGACTTCGTAGGTGGCCGAGCGAGGATCTGTGATCGTGAAGTACAGGACGGTTTCGATCGCCACCACGACGTTGTCTTCGGTGATGACCGACTGCGGCGAGAAGTTCACCACCTGCTCGCGCAGATCCACGAGCGGCTTCACTCGATCGATGAACGGCGTGATGATCGTCAGACCGGGCTCGAGCGTGCGGCTGTAGCGACCAAGACGCTCGACCACGCCCGCCCGCGCCTGGGGGATCACACGGATCGTGCGCGCAGCCGCGACCAGCATGAACAGGACGACCACGACTATGACGATCAGAGCAACCATTCAGGCCGCCTTTCTTTCAATCAATCGCTTATCCAACAGAGCCTATCTCGCCTTGTGATGCGCCGGGCGTCGTCTCAGTGCATCACGAGGGCCGTTGCTCCTCTTATTTCAACGACTTCGACGCGTTCGCCGGCGTCGAACACCTGGTCTTCGTCGAAGCTGCGTGCGGTCCAGACCTCACCGTCGATCTTCACACAGCCCACGCCCTCGTCGTTGGCGATCCGTTCGAGCACGACCGCCTTGCGACCGACAAGCGCGGCGGCGCCCGTCCTGATCGACGGAGGCAGTCTGCGATGACGGCGCGCCACCGGCCGCAACGTGCCCAGCACGATCCCCGAGGAGATCAGGAACACGACCGTCGAGAGCAGCAGGCTGACGCCCAGCAGGGCGACGACCGCCGCGAGCGCCGCACCCGCGGCAAAGGGAGCGAGATAGAAACCGCCCTGATGCATCTCCCCGACACCGAGGATGCACGCGACCACTACCCAGACGATCCAAGCGTCCATGCCTTGATTATCGCTCAGCGATCAAGGCGCGGGCGAAATCATCGGGGTCGAACGGCCGCAGGTCCTCGAGCTGCTCGCCGATCCCGATCAACTTCACAGGCAGCCCAAGCTCACGCGCGATCGCGAGCGCGATCCCACCGCGGGCTGTGCCGTCCAGCTTGGTCAGCACGATTCCGCTCACATTCGCCGACTCCGCGAACATCTGCGCCTGGCGCAGCCCGTTCTGACCCGTCGTCGCATCCACGGTCAACAGCGTCTCATGTGGAGCTCCCTCGAGCTGTCGTGCGATCACCCGTCGCACCTTCGCAAGCTCTTCCATCAGATCGTCCTGAGTGTGCAGACGTCCAGCCGTGTCGACGATCACCACGTCGAGGCCCCTGCTGCGCGCCTGGGCCACCGCCTCGAAGGCGACCGATCCGGGATCTGAGCCCTCCGGGCCGGTCACGATCTCACAACCGGCTCGCTGGGCCCAACCTTCCAGCTGCTCGCTCGCCGCAGCTCGGAACGTGTCCGCGGCCCCGAGCAGCACGCTCACACCCAGCTCCCTTTGCAGGTGCCAGGCAAGCTTGCCGATCGTCGTGGTCTTGCCGGTGCCGTTGACCCCGACCGCCAGGATCACGGTCGGCTTGGCGCGAATGTCGATGTGAGCCTTCTCGCTGCGAGCGGTGTCGGCAAGCAGCTCGATCAGGCGCTCTGAGAGCTGCTCGCCGCTGGTAAGGCCGCCATCGGCGGCTTCACTCTCAAGCGTCTCGACGACCGCTGCGGTGGTGCCCGCTCCCACGTCGGCCATGATCAGCGCCTCCTCCAAGCGCTCCCAGGTGTGCTCGTCGAGCTTTGCGAACAGCGTCGCCTGGATCTCTGAGCCGAGCGCCTGTCTTGTCTTCGACAGGTTCTCTCGCAGACGTCGCAGGAATCCGCGGCGGCGCTCGGGACCCTCGCCGGACTGGGTCTGCTCAGTCGAGTGCTCGGCGCCATCGGTTATGAAGAGGTCGTTCCAGTCGCGCGGCATGGCTCACCTCTACGCCACGGGGGCGACCTGGGGCGTGGGCTCCTCCTTCGGGAGCCGCCGCGAGAGCACCTTGGACACGCCGTTTTCAGCCATCGAGACCCCGTATAGCCAGTCGGCGGCCTCCATCGTGCGCTTCTGGTGGGTTATCACGATGAACTGGGCACGGTCGGCGTAGCGGCGCAGCAGCGTGAGAAAGCGGTCGAGGTTGAGATCGTCGAGCGCCGCCTCCACCTCGTCGAGCACGTAGAACGGACAGGGCCGTGCAAGGAACACCGAGAACATGAACGCAAGCGCCGTCATCGACTTCTCACCACCGGAGAGCAGCGACAGGCGCTTGGTCGACTTGCCCGCGGGGGTGATCTCGATCTCCACTCCCAGCATCTCCTCGGCCTCGCCCTGAAGCTCGTCTGCCTCCAGCTCAGCGTCTGCCTCGGCGTCCCCGCCCTCACCGTCCCCGGGCGCGGGCTGCCCGCCGAGCACGGCGCGTTGGGTCTGCTCGTCTTTGACGAGCCGCAAGCGTCCGCTGCCGCCTGGGAACACATCTCCCACCAGCTCTTCGAAGTTCCGCGCCGCGGCGTTGAAGGTCTCGTTGAAGGTCTCGTGTATCTGACGGTCGGTTTCACGGATCACCGCCCGCAGCTCCCGCAATGCCGTCTCAAGGTCGGTACGGCGCTCCTCGAGCTCCTCGACGTGAGCGATCGCCTCGGCGTACTCCTCTTGGGCCAGCGGGTTCACAGGACCAAGCTGCTCCCGTCTGCGAGCCAGTCGCTCCAGGCGAGCCCTGAGCGCCTGTTCCTGCTCCTCCCCCAC
>DATHPT010000345.1:0-6070 GCA_035483615.1 Solirubrobacteraceae bacterium
CGGGCCAGCGGATCGGAGCCACGCATCGCCCGCCGGCCGGCAAGCAGCGCGGCTCCGAGGCCCACGATAGCGAGCAGCCCGCCGAGCAGGCCCGTCTGGGTGAGCGTGCGTAGCTCGACGCTGTGGGGATAGCGCGGGGTCTCCTTGCTGTGACCCTGGCGGAGGTACTGCTGCTGGAAGTTGTCGGCGCCGATCCCGAGCAACGGATGGGCCTTGAATTCGTCCAGCGCGACCCTGTAGAAGTCGTAGCGGTTGCTTCCGAGACCGCCGAGCAGGCGAGTGCCGGTGGCGGCGGTTTTGGAGTAGCCGCCTTCGAAGCTCTCCCAACCGTGGCGGACCTCTGTTATGGGATTCCCCCCGGGCCCCCGGGCCACAGCCACGAGCCCGCCGGCGAGCGCCAGCAGCAGCGTCGCCGCTGCCAGCGCCCCCACGCCGCGGCGCACCCCGCGAGCGAGCGTCGGCGAGACGGGACGGCGAGTCTCGAGCGCCGCGCCCAGAGCGACGAGGGCAGCGACAAGCACACCGGCGAGCAGCATCGCCAGCACCGCGCTGTGGGTCGCCGAACTGGGACTCTGTTCGTTCTGGATGCGATCGCCGACGCGCAGCACCAGCGGCGCAGTGGCGGCGATCCCGAGTACGACGGGCACGGCGGTGGCGAACGTGCGCAGCCGTTCCGGCACGAGGGCGAACACGAGCAGCAGCATCGGCCCGACGGCGTACAGCGAGCCGCGGCTCTGGCTGAGGAGGGCCAGGTCCGCCAGCACGACCGCCCCGCCGGCGAGCAGCCCGCGCAGGGCCCAGGGCAGACGGGCGGTGCGGGCCAGCAGCAGGGCCGGCCAGAACGCCATCAGCCACTGGGCGGCGGTGGCGTTGGGATAGCCGGCCGGGTAGCTGAGGCGTTCGCCGGCGAACAGCGCCTGGAAGCTACTGCCGCCGGCGGTGTCCAACCGGACCGTCACATAGACGGCGAGCACGACCATCGCAAGCGTCCACAACGACAGGAGCAGGGTGGCCGAGGCGCCATGGCCGCCCCAGAGCGCGAACAGCGCGAACACCGACAGGTAGAGCAGCGTGCGATTGGCGCCTTCCCAGGCCGCGCCGGGCGCGGCGGCCCACAGGATCGAGAGGAAGCTGAGCGCCGTGTAGGCGGCGAGGCAGCCGAGCGCGAGCTTGACCGCCAGGGGGATCTCGACGGGACGCAGCGGCAGGGCGAGCAGTGCAATCGCGAGCAGTGCGAGCACGATCAGCGCACCCGGCGCCCAGTGGGTCAGCGGGTAGCCGGCCTGACTGGTGGCCCAGGCCAGAAACAGAGCGATAGCTCCGAGTGCCGGAACCGCGGCCGGGCTCTCGCGCAGAGACCCCGTGAGCCATCGCGTCATCGTTCGCACAATAATCGTCGCCATGCCCGAACCGGCGATGCCCAGCCCGGATCAGCTCCCGACGCCAGATCGGGATCGGCTCGCGGCGAAGCCCAGCAAGGATCGGACCCTCGCGATGCCCAGCCCGGATCAGCTGGTCGAGTTCTACGACAGGTCGTATTCCCAGGGGGGAGCCGAGGGGCAGCTGTATGCGCGCTGGCGGGCCCTGGGAGCCCGGGGCAAGGCGGACCATGTAATCGAGCTGTGCTCGCGCGCGGGCATCCTTCCACGGAGCACCTTGGAGATGGGGTGCGGCGACGGGGCGCTCCTGTGCGAGCTGCGCAGTCGTGGCTTCGGCGGGGAGCTGCACGGCGTGGAGATCACGATGGCGGCGGTGGAGATCGCCGCCCGCAGACCGGAGATCCACGCGGTGGAGCTGTATGACGGACGACATCTGAAGGAGGGTGAGGGCGAGCGGGATCTGGGGATCGTCTCGCATGTGCTCGAGCACGTGACCGAGCCGGCGGAGCTGCTTGCCGAGCTGGCGCGGGTGTGTGGGGCGGTGGTGGTGGAGGTGCCGCTGGAGGACAACCTGTCGGCGAGGCGCAGGGGCAAGCGGGAGCACGCCGAGGAGGTCGGGCACCTGCAGCGACTCGGGCGGGAGTCGGCGCGGGCGATCGTGAGCCAGGCCGGGCTGCGGGTGGTGGGCGAGATCGAGGACCCGCTGCCGCTGGAGGTGCACCGTTTCTTCGCAGGCACGCCGGCAGCCGATGCGGCGGCCACAGCGAGGTGGGCGACCCGCAAGGGGCTGCACCGGCTTGCGCCCGGGCTCGCGAGACGGCTGTTCACGGTGCACTACGCGTGCCTGTGTCTGCCGCGCTAGATTTTAGGACTGGCTGTCCAGCCAAATCAACGGTTGAAGAGGAGCAGGAACATGGCGAGCACGGCGACACCGACCTCTCACGACGCGAACCCGGCGAGCCTGCCGTCCGACGCGATCTCCTATGAAGATCTGTATGCGCGCTGGGAGCGTGGCAATTGGAGCGCGATGGATCTCGACTTCACCGAGGACGCCAGGCAGTGGCGCGAGCGGTTCACCGAGTTCGAGCGCCAGGCGGCGCTGTGGAACTACGCCCTGTTCTTCTGGGGCGAGGACGCGGTGGCGGACAACCTGTCGCCGTACATCGACGCGGCGCCGCTGGAGGAGCAGAAGTATTTCTTGACCACCCAGCAGGTCGACGAGGCGAGGCATGCGGTGTTCTTCAAGCGCTTCATGCAGGAGGTGTGCGGGATCGGCAACGGCTCGATGGAGAGTGGGCTGAAGGCGATCAAGCCACAGCTGACGCCTGGGTTCCGCAAGATCTTCGACCGCCTGGACACGATGGCGGACGAGCTGCGCAAGGACCGCTCGCCGGCGAAGCTGGCGGCGGCGGTGACGCTCTACCACATCGTGATCGAGGCCTCGCTGGCGCAGCCGGGCCAGCACTTCATTTGCAGCTATCTGGAAGAGCGCGACGTGTTGCCGGCGTTCAGGCAGGGGATGCAGAACATCGCCGCGGACGAGCAGCGTCACATCGGCTTCGGGGTGAAGCTGCTGGCGGACCTCAAGCGCGAAGACCCGGTGGGAGTGCCGAAGGCGGTGGCGAAGCTGCTGCGGGAGGTGACGCGCTACACGGCGCAGGTGCTGATGCCTCCAGGCTGGGACGAAAGCTACATCACGGTGTTCGGCGCCACCTATGACGAGGTGGGGGTTGAGGGTCTGACATCGATGACCACGAAGCTGCGCTCGGCCGGGCTGTCCGCCGAGAGCCTGCCGGGACCGGCGCTGCTGCCACCGGGACTGTCGCCGATCGAGGTGTCCCAGCGCGGGCGGGAGCTCGCGCAGGCGGGCGTGATCGGAGTGCGCGAGGGCCCCTCCAAGCGCGACCCCGAGACGGTGGCGTTGATGTTCGACACGATCTGCCGCCAGGTCAACCCTGAGCATGGGCTCAAGCGCCCGACGACCTTCCAGTGGGAGTTCACCGATCCCGACGTGCCGACCTGGCATCTGCGAGTGGACAACGGCTCGAGCGTGGTCGAGCAGGGCGTGGCGCCGAACCCCGACCTGCGCCTGCGGGTGACCTACCAGGACTGGGTGGACATCATGGGCGAACGCCTGGATCCGCTGAGGGCGATGGCCACCGGCAAGCTGCGCCCGCGCGGCAACCCGCTGGCGATCAAGCGGCTGACGCAGGTGTTCCCGCGCAGCTGAACGCGTCCCGCGCCCGCTCGGAGCGGGGGGTGGGCTTTTTTGGGATTGGGGTGGCGTTCTCGGGCGTCGAACAGGCCTGAGCACAGACGCCCTCGCACAGACGTCGAGCCAAGCTATCCCAGCCCGAACTCACGGGCCGCCTGCGAGCTGCCCGATCCGGCGGGCGGAGAGGCGGACGAGGCGCGACTCGCTGGGCTCTCAGGTAGGAAGTCGCGGCCGGCGGTGCTGCCGGCGGAGGGCGCGGCGCGGGGATGGGAGGGGCGCCGGCGGGCACTCGTCGGGCGCCGGCGGATGCCCGCCGAGCGCCGGCCTGGATGGCTGGCGCCAGCACGGATGGGCGGGTGGAGCGCCTGGCCAGGTGCCTGGCCGGCGGACGTCGGGGCAGCGACGATGGAACGGGCGGCCGGGGGACCGCCTGGGGGGCTGCCATGGGAGCGGGCATGACCGCCGGTCGCTGCATAGCCGGCCCCGAGCAGCACAAGCGCCGTGACTGCGAGCTTGGCGGTGAGCGAGCCGCTGAGGCCGCTCCAAGCACCGGTCGGCCTGCCGGCCGCGGAACTGCCTGTGCCCACCCTCTGTGTCGTGCCCGCAGAGCCGGCGAGGCCCAGCGGGGAGAGCAGCGGCAGCGGCAGCACGGAGGCCAGCCCGCGCAGGGCGAGAACGTAGGCGCGGCAGGCGGGGCACTGGCGACAGTGGGCGAGAGCCAGCTCGTGGCGCTCGCCGTCGGGGTCGAGCACGCCGAAGGCGAGGGCCCGCATCAGCGAGGCCTGCTGCTCGCACCAGCCGCCGGAGCCGATGGTGTCGAGCAGCTGGGTCATCTTGCCTGCGACGCCGGGCCGGCCCCGGCCGGCGCCCTCCATCAGCTTGCGCATGCGGGCCTCGCTGATCTGCATGCGGTCGGCTGCCTGAGCTCGGGAGAGACCGTGCAGATAGCAGAGCGAGGCCGCTTCGCGCTCGCGGGGAGACAGGCTTGTGCGCAGCCCCTCGAAGAGCTGGCGCAGCCGATCGCGGTCGTCGAGCTCGTCTGCGATGTCCGGATGGGACACGGCAGCCGGGTCAGCGCCCGCCCCGGCATGCTCTCGCAGGCCGACCTCGACGTGGGCCCGGGAGCGAGCCTCGTCGATCGCGCGGCGGAAGGTCACGAGCACGAGCCAGGCGGCAGGGCTGTCGACGGTCTCGCCGGCAAGCACCTTCGCGTACAGGCCGTGCCAGGCCTGCGAGTAGGAGGCTTCGAGGTCGGCGGCGTCGAGCGTGACTCCCGTTGCGCTCAGGCGGGCACGCACGACCGCGAGCACCCGGGAGCGCAGAGCGGCGAAGTCCTTGCGCAGCAGGCGCTCGGCGCGATAGCGGCTCAGCCCGCTGGGGCCCATCTGGGGTGAATGTTGCGAACTGTGCGGATCATCCAACTGGGTCCATCGGTTGGGCTGGCGGCGAGGCACAGTCCAGGGATAGGCTTTCGACCAATCTCCGGGCCAGCGACATCCAACACACCTGCGCCGCCGGCGCGCGCCGAGATCCTGGGCATACCGCTCGCGGTGTCCGACTACGACGAGGTGGTGGGTTGGATGGACGCAATGGTGCAGTCGGGCACCCGTGGCTGGCTGACGGCGGCGGCGGTCAACCTGGTCATGTCCGCCCATGACGATCCCACCACGATGCGGGCGGTGCTCGGCGCGACCCTGGCGGTGCCCGACGGCCAGCCGCTGGTGTGGGCGCTGCGGCTGCTTGGCCACGGACGGGCGACGCGCGTGTATGGGCCGGACCTGATGGCTCGCTACTGCGCCCACGCAGCGGCCCGGGGCACCCCGATGTATCTCTATGGGGGACGCTCCGAGCAGGCGCTCGACCTGCTGCGCCGGCGCCTGAGCGAGCGCTTCCCGGGCCTGCAGATCGCCGGGGGCTGGTCTCCTCCGTTCCGCCCGCTGACCTCTGCCGAGCAGGAGCGGGTGGTCGCCGAGATCGACGGCTCGGGCGCGCGGGTTGTGTGGGTCGGAACGGGCCAGCCCAAGCAGGAGCTGTGGATGAGCGAGATGCGCTCGCGCCTGCAGGCGCCGCTGCTGGTCGGGGTGGGCGCCGCGTTCGACTTCCACGCCGGGATCGTTTCGCAGGCGCCGGGCTGGATGCAGCGCAACGGTCTCGAGTGGGCCTACCGACTCTCGCGCGAGCCGCGACGGCTGTGGCGGCGCTACGCCTCACAGAACCCACGCTTCGTGGTGGGCTTCGCCCGCCAGTACCTGCGCGAGCGCCGCTAGAGCCCGGTCGCTGCCGGCAACGCCGTAGAAGCCCGCCGGCGCCCGCAACCCATTAGCCCACCGATGCCCGGTAACACCATTGGGCCCGCTGTTGGCGGAACGCCGAGGCCGGCCCGGCACAATCAGGCGGAGCGGCCCGCCGCGCCGATAACCTGCAACCCCAGATGAGCGACTTGAACGCCACCGCCGACGTCTCGGTGATCGGGCTC
>DATHPT010000346.1:0-2184 GCA_035483615.1 Solirubrobacteraceae bacterium
GAGCCGGCGCCGTCGGAGCCGAGCGCGGCGCCGATCAGCCCGGCGGCGACCGCCGCTCCGCTGCCACCACTCGAGCCGCCGGGGGCGCGTTGGAGGTCCCAGGGGTTGCGGGTGGCGCCGAAGGTGGGGGTCTCGGTGAATGGCCAGATGCACAGCTCGGGCACGTTGGTCTTGCCGATCACGATCGCGCCGGCCTCGCGCAGCCGCCGCACGACCTCGGCGTCGGCTGTCTTGGGAGAGCCGTCGTGGGCGTTGGTGCCGAGCGCGGTGATCTCACCCGCCACGTCGATGTCGTCCTTGACGGCGATCGGCACGCCGAGCAGCGGGCGTTCGCCGCCGGCGCCGCGGCGAGCGTCCGCCTGGTCGGCTTCGAGCAGAGCGCGTTCGGCGAGCACGACCCTGAAGGCGTTCAGCTGTCCGTCGAAGCGCTCGATCCGCTTCAGGTAGAGCTCGACCAGCTCACGTGAGGAGACCTCTCCCCTGGCGATCATCTGAGCCTGGCCGGCGATGCCGGTGAAGGCCAAGTCGGTGGCATCCATCCTCTGGAATCTATTGCAGAGCGCTCGACGATCGCGGCGCCAGGCGCTCGCGAGCTGCCACGACAGGGACCTGGGGGTCAGACGGGGGTGATGGGATTGCGCTTGGCGGGCCACTCGCGGCGCTTGGCGGCGGCGTGGGCGAAGCGGCGGACCAGCTCTTCGCGCAAGCGCTCGGGCTCGATGACGGCGTCGATGATCAGCTCGGAGGCGAGGTGCAGGATGTCGATGTCCTCGGCGTACTCGCGGCGCAGCTGCTCGGTCCTGGCGGCGCGCTCCTGCTCGTCGTCGATCGCCTGGAGCTGGTTGTAGTAGACCGCGTTGATGGCGGCCTGCGGGCCCATCACCGCGATCGACGCGCTCGGCAGAGCGATGCAGCAGTCCGGCTCGAAGGCGGGACCGGCCATCGCGTAGAGCCCTGCGCCGTAGGCCTTGCGCACGATCACCGAGATCTTCGGGACTGTGGCCTCCGAGACGGCGCTGATCATCTTGGCGCCATGGCGGATGATCCCCTGACGCTCGACTTGGGTGCCGATCATGAAGCCGGGCACGTCTGCGAGGAACAGCAACGGGATGTTGAACGCGTTGCAGGTCCAGATGAAGCGAGCGGCCTTGTCGGCGGAGTCGGAGAACAGCACGCCGCCCTTGTGCTTGGGCTGGTTGGCGACGATCCCGACGGGACGACCGTCCAGGCGGGCATAGCCGACGATCAGCTCCTTGGCCCAGCGTGAGTGGACCTGCAGCAGCGACCCCTCGTCCACGAGGGCGTCGATCAGCAAGAGCATGTCAAACGGCTTGTTCTCATCGGCCGGGATCAGATCGGCGATGGTCCCCTCCGAAGGGGCAGTGCCGGACCCTGCTGCGGCGGCAGGCGCCGATACAACAGCAGGCCCCGATGCAGCAGCAGGGCGGGCTTCCCAGTTATCCGGCATGTAGGACAGGTAGCGCTGCGCGAAGGCGATGCCCTCCTCATCGCTCTTCACGAGCTGGTGGGCGCAACCGGAGACGCCGGTGTGCATGCGGGCGCCGCCCATCTGCTCGAGCGTGACGTCCTCGCCGATCACCATCTGGGCCATGCGTGGCGAGCCGAGGTACATCGAGGCGTTGCCGTCGCGCATGATCACGATGTCGCAGAAGGCCGGAATGTAGGCGCCGCCAGCGGCGCTCGGCCCGAACAGGACACACACCTGGGGGATCACGCCCGAGGCGCGCACCTCGTTGTAGAAGATCCGCCCCGCCCCGCGCCGGCCGGGGAACATCTGGACCTGCTCGGTGATGCGGGCGCCGGCCGAGTCGACGAGATAGATCATCGGGATCCGCAGCTGGAAGGCCCGCTCCTGGATGCGCAGGATCTTCTCGACCGTCTTCGGCCCCCAGGAGCCGGCCTTGACGGTGGGATCGTTGGCCATCAGGGCGACTGGGCGCCCTCCGATCGCGCCGATCCCGGTGACCACGCCGTCGGCGCCGAGACCGTCCTCCTTCCAGTTGGCCAGCAGGGCCTCCTCGGAGAAGGAGTCGTCGTCGAGCAGCAGGCGGACACGCTCGCGCACGGGCAGCTTGCCCTGCTCGCGAGCCTTCTCGCGATGGCGCTGCGGGCCGCCCGCGAGCGCCCGGTCCGCGGCCTCCTCGAGCGTGCTCATCGCGGCAG
>DATHPT010000347.1:0-9991 GCA_035483615.1 Solirubrobacteraceae bacterium
GAGCTGAAGCCTAGCGCGGCTATCCTCGGAGCCGTGGCGGCAACGGGCACAACGGGACTCGCGGAGCAGTATGCGAGGTTGACCGAGGGCTGCGGGCTGGTGGACCGCTCCGAGCGCGGCAAGCTCGCGCTGACGGGCGGGGGCGCCGTCGAGTTCCTGAACGGACAGGTGACCAACGAGCTGGTTGGCTTGAAGCCGGGCGAGGGGCGCTATGCGGCGTTCTTGACGCACAAGGGCAAGATGCTCGGCGATCTGCGGATCCTCGCCGTGGGCGAGGATCCGCAGGGCGAGCCGCTGGAATTGCTGCTGGACACCGAGCGTATGGCTCTGCAGTCGCTGTTCGACATGATCCGTCGCTTCAAGGTCGGCTATGAGGTGGAGCTGCACAAGCGCACGCTCGAGAGCTCATTGCTCTCACTGATCGGTCCCCGCGCCGATGAGGTGACGGCGAAGGCATTCGGACCGCTCGTGACGAGCCTGCCCGAGCGCGAGGGCGACCATGTGCTGCTCGCCTTGCGCCATACACCGGTACGTCTCGTTCGCACAGATGTTGGTCTCGACGCGCTGTTTGACTCCGTAGCCATGGAGGCCGTGGACAGCGCACTGCAGGCGGCTGGCGCGGAGCCCGCCGCCGAGGCCGCCGCGGAGATCGTGCGGGTGGAGCACGGCAGGCCGCGCTACGGGATCGACCTCGACGAGAGCACGATCCCCCAGGAGGCCGGCCTGAACGAGCGTGCGGTGAGCTTCACGAAGGGTTGCTATGTCGGCCAGGAGACCGTGGCGAGGCTCCACTACAAGGGCAAACCGAACCGCCACCTTCGCGGCCTGCGGCTCTCCGAACCGGTCGAGCCAGGCACAGAGCTGCGTCTCGATGAGCGCTCGGTCGGACGGGTGGGAAGCTCGGTCCTCTCCCCCGCGCTCGGCCCGATCGGACTTGCTCTCGTGCGCCGCGAGGCCGAGCCGGGCACGACCGTCTCAGTTGGCGAGAGCGGAGCGAGCGCAGTTGTGAGCGAGCTGCCGTTGGGCTGGGCGAGCCCAGGGCTCGCAGCTCCCCCGGGCAGCTCCGGGTAGGATTGCGAGCCCCGTACAAGCCCCCTACACGTGAGGTCTTAGAGCACAGTGGCAATCGATCTTCAACGAGTCTCAAAGGTAGACGCCGAGCCGGGCGAGCTGCCCAGGACGATGGCTGCATGGGTCATCCGCGAGGAGCGCTTCGGCGAACCGAAGGATGCCTTCCAGCTCGAGGAGATCGACGTTCCCGAGCCCGGCGCGTTCGAGGTGATCGTGCGTGTGATGGCGGCGGGCGTGAACTACAACAACGTGTGGGCCGCGCTCGGCAAGCCGGTGTCGGTGATGAAGTACGGCGACCATCCGGAGTTCGGCCATCACATCGGGGGCTCCGACGCCTCGGGAGTCGTGTGGAAGGTCGGCGCCGGCGTGACGCGCTGGAAGCCGGGCGATGAGGTCGTGGTGCACTGCAACCAAGCTTCCTACGAGGATCCCGAGGTGCACGGCCTCGACCCGATGGCGGCGCCCTCACAGAGGATCTGGGGCTATGAGACGACCTGGGGATCCTTCGCCCAGTTCACGAAGGTGCAAGCCCAACAACTGCTGCCCAAGCCACAGGCGCTCAGCTGGTCGGAGGCCGCCTCCTATGGGCTCGTGTACTTCACCGCTTACCGCATGCTGATAACCCGCTGCAAACTGCAGGCGGGTCAGAAGGTCTTGATCTGGGGAGCCGCGGGTGGCTTGGGTGTGTTCGCGACCCAGATCTGCGCGGCGGCGGGCGCCCACTGCGTCGGGGTCGTGTCCTCTCCGGAGAAGGGCGAGCTGGTCAAGCGCCTCGGGGCAGTCGACTTCATCAACAGAGGCGACTTCGCCGGGATGATGCGCAAGGGCGGCGAGAGCCCCGAAGAGGAGAAGGCGCGCTTTCTCGCCTCGCGCGAGTTCTCAAAGCGCGTGAAGCAGATCCTTGGGGACGCGCCCGACATCGTGTTCGAGCACGTCGGGCAGGCGACCTTCCCGACGTCGGTGTTCACGGTCAAGCCGTTCGGCAAGGTCGTGATCTGCGCCGGCACGACGGGCTTCAACCTCGACTTCGACGTGCGCTACCTGTGGATGAAGCAGAAGGAGATCCTGGGGTCGCACTTCGCCAACGCATATGAGTGCATGAAGGCCAACGAGCTGATCGAGAGCGGGCAGATCCGGCCGGTACTGTGGCGCACGCTCGGCTTCGAGGGGGTTGCCGAAGCTCATCAGCTGATGCTCGAAAACAAGCACCTGGGCAAGATCTCGATCCTTGTCGGCGCCGAGTCTGAGGACGACGGCAAGACCATGGAGGGCCCGGGAGCGATACACGCGGAGGTGGGCGGCTGATGGCGGGCACGGTGATCATCCCCTGGTATGCGACGGGCTTCAGGTCCGACCGCTTCGAGGAGGCGCTGAACGAGGTTGCGTCGGTGGCGCTCCGCTACGGGGCCGATTCCTATGCGGTGTACCGCGCGCGCGATGACCGCTACAAGTTTCAGCAGCTGGCGAGCTTCGCCGAGCACAACGACTGGGAACGCTTCTGGGAAGGCCCGGAGATGATCGACTTCAGGGTCCGTCATTCCGGCTGGCACCAGGTGCCGGTCCTCTACGGATGGTGGGATCGAACGGCTGCCGGTGGAATCGGCCAGCCAGCGCTGGCAGAGCCGACCGCAACCACCGCAACCACCAACGGGCACGGCAACGGCGGGCGCCCGGTCGAAGGCGAGAGCGCCTGAGATTCAGCGCTGGCGCGCGAGGGCTTCCACGGCCGCGGCGACCGCGGCGGGGTGTGTGTAGGGCACCATGTGCCCACCCTGCACCATCTGAAGATGTGCGTCGGGCAGGCTTGCCGCCAGGCGCCGCCCGCATTCCGGCTTCACGAGTTTGTCCTGTGCTCCTTGCAAGACGATCGCGGGCTGCTGGATGCCGTGAAGCCCGCGGTCCAGGGCTTCGATGACGCCGTTTGCGGCGACGGTCTCACCCGAGTAGGCCTCGAGGTTGCCATGCTTGAGGTTGATCGCGAGCACGCGCTGGTGGTGGCGCTGGTTGACGCCGTTCGGGCTGAACGCTTCGCTTTCCGCAGGGTCGGCTGAGGCGGTGCGTAGCAGCTGTGAGAAGGTGGCATTCGCCACCTGGGAGACGACCGGCAGTTCGACGAGTTTGACGAAGCGCGCCTGTGCGCGCGCGAAGGCGCTGTTGCGGGTGCAGGTTGCGGCCGCGTCGACCAGCACGAGACCGCGCACTTCGCTGGGATGGCGCTCGGCGTAGGCCAAGGAGATCGCGCCACCGTAGGAGTGCCCCACGAGAATCGGGTGCCCGAGATGCAGCTTTTCGATCACTTCGTGGACCGCTTGGAGCTGGCGATCGAACGGAAAGTACCCGCCGGTGGAGAAGCCGTACCCGGGCCGGTCGATCGCGATCGTGCGATGGCCCTTGATCAGCGGCGTGACCGCTTCGAAGTCTTCGGCCGTGCCGGGCAGCCCGTGGATGAGCAGCACCGCCGGCCCCGGACCGGATCGTTCGAGGTAGCGGATCTTCAGCCCTGCGAGCTGTAGGAACCGCCCGGTGGGCCGCGGCGTGGCGGGCAGGCGCCCGTAGGTCCAGTTGAGCACGACGACCAGCACGGCCAGCGCGAGCAGGCCCCACAGCAGGATCCTGCGAGTCGATGGGCGCGGGCGGGTCATGGCGGGAAGGCTATATCCCCGCAGCCGGCCAGGACGGACTCACCATCCTCCGATACGGCCCTCTTCAGCTTTACCGTCCCTCTTACTGCTTACGACCTTCTTACTGCCTTAGCGCCCTTTTGACTGCCCGTTAGCCTTGCTCCAAGGGAGCCATCGTCAATCCGGCTCCCTTCAGCAGCTCCCAGTAGTGCTCAGCGGCCTCCTGGTGGCCGCTGTAGACGATCGCCTGACCGGAACTGTGAATTATGTTCGCGATCTCGTGGCCGCGCTCCAGGGTGACGCCGGGAATGAAGCGGGCGAGGGTGCGAGCGACGTGATCGAAGGTGTTGTGGTTGTCGTTGCGCACGATCACTCTCCAAGAGTCCCCCAGCCCGCTCCCCGGCGGGCCTGTGTGCGGCAGCTCGATCGTCTCGCTCATAGGGGTCTCAGGATAAACCCCGCTTGCTGTGGCGCAAGCCCCGAAAGCGTGCTTGCGCCGGTTGAGCGCCCGGTGAGCAAGGTCGGCGCGACCCTGCCGGCGCGATCTGGACAGCTCGCCTGGAACGAGCCGGACTGCGCTTGAGGGCCTCGAAACCGCTCTTGAGCGCGTCGAGACCCGTCCGGGAGCGCGCGACCATACAATTGCGGTTGTGAGCAGCGAGCCCAACGAAGCGCGACTGCCCGAGCGCGATCGCCCGTGGATGATGCGCACCTATGCCGGGCACTCGACGGCGAAGGCATCCAACGAGCTCTACCGGCGGAATCTCGCGAAGGGCCAGACAGGGCTTTCGGTCGCCTTCGATCTGCCGACACAGACCGGCTATGACCCCGACGACGAGCTCTCTCGCGGCGAGGTCGGCAAGGTCGGTGTGCCCGTGGTCCATCGTGGGGACATGGCGGCTTTGATGGATGGGATCCCGCTCGGGGAGATGAACACCTCAATGACGATCAACGCAACCGCGGCGTGGCTGTTGGCGCTGTACATCGTGGCCGCCGAGGATCAGGGCGTCGAGCAGAGCAAGCTTCAAGGAACGACTCAGAACGACATCATCAAGGAGTTCTTGGCGCGCGGCACCTACGCGTTCCCGCCGGCGCCCTCGATGCGATTGATCGCGGACATGATCGCCTACACGGTCGAGCAGGTGCCGAAGTGGAATCCGATCAACATCTGCTCGTATCACCTGCAGGAGGCGGGCGCCACGCCCGTGCAGGAGATCGCCTATGCGATGAGCAACGCGATCGCCGTGCTGGACGCGGCGCGCGAGCGTCTGGGTGAGAGAGCGGACGAGCTGATGGCCGACGTGTTCGGTCGCGTCTCCTTCTTCGTGAACGCGGGGGTGCGCTTCGTCGAGGAGCACGCGAAGCTGCGCGCGATGGGCATCCTGTGGGAAGAGCTGGGCCGCGAGCGCTATGGCGTGCAGGACGAGCGGCGACTGCGCTTCCGCTATGGCGTGCAGGTCAATTCACTCGGGCTGACCGAGGCCCAGCCCGAGAACAACGTGCAGCGGATTGTGCTGGAGGCGCTTGCGGTCACGCTCGGTCGCGACGCCCGCGCTCGCGCGATCCAGCTGCCGGCTTGGAACGAGGCGCTGGGGCTGCCCCGTCCATGGGATCAGCAGTGGTCGCTTCGCATCCAGCAGGTGCTGGCTTATGAAACGGACATCCTCGAGTACCCGGACATCTTCGAGGGCTCGAAGGTGATGGAAGGGCTTGTCGCGGAGCTGCTGGAGGGCGCTCGTGCCGAGATGGCGATCGTCGCCGAGCACGGCGGCGCAGTGGAGGCAGTTCCTTACATGAAGGCTGCGCTCGTTGACTCTCATCGCAGGCGCATCCAGCGGATCGAGTCAGGCGAGCAGATCGTGGTGGGGCAGAATCGCTTCGCTGAGACCGAGCCCTCGCCGCTGACCGCCGACGCCGAGGGAGGCATCCTCGTAGTGGATCCCGCCGTGGAGGCGGAGCAGATCGAGGCGGTCCGTCGCTGGCGCGCCGAGCGCGACCAGAGCGCTGTGGACGCTGCGCTCACAGAGCTGGCTCGCGTGGCCGGCAGCGAGGACAGCCGGGAGAACCTGATGGTCGCGACGATCGCCGCCGCACGCGCGGGAGCGACAACCGGCGAGTGGGCTCACACATTGCGTCAGGTGTTCGGCAGCTACCGTGCACCCACCGGCGTGGGCGAGGCGACCGGGGCGTTCGCCGACGAGGAGCTGGCGGAGTTGCGCGAGGAGGTGACCCGCCTGCAGGACAAGCTCGGGCGCCGACCGAAGATCCTTGTGGGCAAGCCGGGTCTGGACGGGCACTCAAATGGCGCCGAGCAGATCGCAGTGCGGGCACGGGACGCCGGCATGGATGTGGTCTATGAAGGCATCCGCCTGACACCCGCGCAGATCGCCGCCTCGGCGCTGCAGGAGGGCGTGCACGTGATCGGCCTGTCGATCCTCTCGGGCTCACACCGGGAGCTGATTCCGGCGGTGATCGACGCGCTGCGCGAGGCGGGCGTCGAGGTCCCTGTGGTGGTCGGCGGGATCATCCCCGATCAGGATGTGGAGCCGCTGAAGCGGGCCGGGGTCGCCGCGGTGTACACGCCGAAGGACTTCGACATAACGCGCATCGTGGGCGACATCGTTGAGATCGTCGGCGAGCGTAACGGCGTGCCGGCATCCGTCTAGGCGAGTGGCGGTGAGCGGCGCGGATCTTGGGACGCGCCTGCGCGAACGCGATCTGAGCGCAGCGCCGGCTGCGTTGAACTTGTTGGAGAGCAGCACTGCGAGCGACCGCGAGCAGGCGGCAGCGCTGCTCGGCGAGGTCTCCCCAGCGGTGCTCGGCGGTGAGGCTGGCGGGCACATCGTGGGCGTGACGGGACCGCCCGGGGCGGGCAAGTCGACGCTGCTCTCCGCGCTGCTGCACGAGTGGCGTGCGCGGGAGAGGACCGTGGCGATGCTCGCGGTCGACCCGAGCTCGCGCCGCTCGGGCGGCTCGCTGCTGGGCGATCGCGCGCGCATCGAGTTCGATCCGGCCGATCGCGGCGTTCTGATCCGCTCGACTGCGGCGGGTGAGCGTCTTGGGGGTCTTGCGCCTGCGACGCGCTCGGCGGCGCAGGCGCTGGCGGCGGCCTTCGATGTGGTGGTGATCGAGACGGTTGGGGTTGGACAGGCCGAGACAGAGGTGGCGGACGTCGCCGACACGGTTGTGGTGGTGGTGCAGCCGGGCAGCGGGGACGTACTGCAGTTCTTGAAGTCGGGAATCATGGAGACTCCCGACGTGCTCGTCGTCACGAAGGCCGACCTCGGCCAGATCGCGCTTGCCAGTAGACGCGATCTGAGCGCAGCGCTGCGCTCGCTCGGGAGCAGGCAGGACAACCAGGCCACGCGAGTGCTCGCCGTCTCCTCACTGCCACCGCCACAGGGAGTCCAGGAGCTCGTGGCGGCGCTTGAGGAGCACCGCGCCGGCCTTGACCTGGTGGGACGCCGCCTGCGCGCTCGACGGGCGGGCGCGTTGCTCGACTTCGCCGAGGAGCATGGTGGGCAGGGCCTGCGGGCGCTGGGCGGTCGTCGTGCGGGCGAGCGTCTGCTGGAGCAACAGGACCCGGGGCTTGACGCACAGACGCTCGTGGGGATTCTCGAGCGAGCGGCCGCGGGGCGCTGAGTCATGGCGCGCGACCTGCTCACGATGGTGGGAGCATTCGTGCTCGCAAGCGCGCTTGCGGGAGCGCTCGGCGCAGTCGACCTCGGCACGGCGCTCGCGTTCGGCCAGATCGCGTTCGCGGCAAGCGTGGTCTACATCATGCTCAAGCGCTGAGCGGCGCACGGCGGCCGAGCCCCGTCGTAGGCTCTCGGTTGAGATGCTTCTTCTGATCCTGTTCGCAGTGGTCGCGGGCGCGGGCACGGCATTGTCGCCGTGTGTGCTGCCGGTGCTGCCCGCGCTGCTGGCGTCGGGTGGGGTCGGGGGTAGGCGCAGACCGCTCGGCGTGGTGATCGGGTTGACGGTGACGTTCACTGTCACGATCGTGGGGATCGCCGACGTTGTCGACGGAGTCGGGCTGGGCTCCGACCCGCTGCGCGACGTTGCTGTGGTGGTGCTGCTGGCCTCGGGGCTTGTGCTGATCGTGCCGAGATTGGGCGATCGTGTGGAGGCGCGGATGTCACGGATCGGCGCGCTCGGGGCGGGAGGAGCCTCGGGGAGGGGCGACGGTTTTCGCTCTGGGCTGCTGGTGGGGGCTGCGCTCGGCTTCGTGTACACGCCGTGTGCCGGACCGATCCTCGCGGCAGTGATCTCGGTGAGCGCCGCTAGCGGCCGCACCGTGGTGGTGGCGATCGCCTACTCGCTTGGCAGTGCAGCCGTGCTGCTGGCGCTGACGCTCGGCGGGCGCAGGCTGTTTGGCAGGGTGCGGGCCGCGGGACGTGGGCCCGCGCTGCAGCGCACGCTCGGCGCTGTGATGGTGATTACGGCGATCGCGATTATCGGGGGAGCGGATGTGAGCTTCGACCAGTATGTGGCCGAGCACATTCCAGAAGTGAACCTGAGCTCCTCGCTCGAGAAATCGCACGCAGTGCAAAGCCGTCTGCACGAGATCTCAGGGCACGAAGCGAAGTTCGCGCAGGCCACGAAAGCAGCAGTGGCGCCCCACAACGCCAGCGACGCCACATTGCTCGCGGATGCGCACAATCTGAAGGACATCGGTGAAGCACCGGAATTCACCGAAACTCAGCGTTGGTTCAACACGCCGGGAGACAAGCCACTGACGCTCGCCTCGCTGCGGGGACGGGTGGTGCTGGTGGACTTCTGGACGTACACCTGCATCAACTGCATCCGCACGCTGCCCTATCTGAAGGCGTGGGATGCCACCTATCGCAACAAGGGCCTGACGATCGTCGGTGTGCACACTCCCGAGTTCGCCTTCGAGCACGATGCAGGCAACGTCGAAAACGCGATCGCCCGCTTTGGCTTGCGCTATCCGGTGGCGCAGGACAACAACATGGGCACCTGGAACGCGTACGGCAACCAGTATTGGCCGGCGGACTACCTGATCGACGCCTCCGGGCACGTGCGCTATGCGAGCGCCGGCGAGGGCGACTACTCGCAGACCGAGACTGCGATCAGGGCGCTGTTGGCCGAAGCGGGCAAGAGCGTCGGCGCGATGAGCCATCCGACGGACGTGGTGACACCAAGCGAAGTGGCAACGCCTGAGACCTATCTGGGCACCAACCGTGCACAGGGATGGCGCAACGGGCCCCACTCGGGCGTGCACAACTACGGCTCGAGCGCTCCGGCCAAGCTGGCTTTGAACGAATTCATGTACACGGGGACATGGAACATCGCCGCACAGCCCGCACTGGCGGTCTCGGGCGCTGGCGTGGACGCCGAGTTCGAGGCCAAGAACGTGTATCTGGTGCTGAGCTCCGAAAACGAAAGTCCGCGCCAGGTCCAGGTGCTGCTCGACGGCAAGCCAATCTCACAAAGGGACGCCGGAGCGGACGTTCACAACGGGGTCGTGACGGTGACCGGTCAACGTCTCTATTCACTTGTTTCTCTCTCCTCAGACCAGCAGAGACGGCTCACATTGCGCCTTGACCCCGGGGTGTCCGGCTACGCGTTTACGTTCGGCTGATCGGCCGCGGCAACGCCGTCGGCGCATTTGGAGGGTCAGGACCGACAAGGGTCGACCATCTGTCCAACGCAGAAGAACCGGCCGACCGATGCTCTAGCATGCCCCCTCCTGCACAACCTGGACACTGGTTACCGATCAGCTTTGGAGGCGTATATGCACCCGGGTAAGAGGTCCCACAGGGGGCCTGCACGATTCATCGTCACTTTGTTGGGGCTGATGAGCACCCTCCTGGCGCTCGCTTTCCTGCCGGCGGTTGCCGGCGCTGAAGAAGAAGCGGAACCCGTGACCTTTCCCGGCAGCCCGCTCACGACCTCCGTGGGACCGTTGGGCCAGTGTGAGTCGAGCTACCCCAACAGCGGCAACAACTTCTTCCCCGAAGACAGCCATCTGGGGGACTGTGGCTTCTTCCTGGCCTTTCCCAAAGCGGGCTCTGGCCAACCCACGTCCCTGCAGGGACAGACCTTTGGATTCTCTGGCTTTGCCGGCCCTCGTCTCGAGAACTTCTATGAACCCGTATCGCAGTCCCCCGTGACAGGTTCGGGGAGCACGACGGATCCCTACACGCAGACCACGGTCTTCAAGGTGGAAACGGAAGGCACAGAAGACGCGGTGATCACCGAGACGACCACCTATGTCAACGGCCAGCCGCAGTTCACCTCGACCTATGACGTCAAGAACGTCACGGCCGGCAAGA
>DATHPT010000348.1:0-8511 GCA_035483615.1 Solirubrobacteraceae bacterium
GCCACGCCCCGGCGAGCGCGACGGCATCGACTACCACTTCCTTAGCCGCGAGCAGTTCGACGCCAGGGTCGCCGCCGGCGACTTCGTCGAGCACGCCGACTACGCCGGGCGCAGCTACGGCACGCTGCGCTCCGAGCTCGAGGATCGCGTCCGCGCCGGCGTGCCCGTCGTGCTCGAGATCGAGGTCCAGGGCGCGCGCCAGGTGCGCGCGGCGATGCCCGAGGCGGTGCAGGTGTTCATCGCCCCGCCATCGCTCGACGCGCTGCGCACGCGTCTGATCGGACGCGGCACCGACGGCAGCGAGGAGGTCGAGCGCCGCCTGGCGGTCGCCGAGGGAGAGCTCGCCGCGCGGGACGAGTTCGCCCACGTGGTCATCAACGATCGCCTCGAAGATGCGCTCGGCGAGCTTGTCGGGATCGTCGCGGCCGAGCTGGGCGACGGGGCCTGAGCCACTACACTGCAAGTCCACCAGGAAAGGGCACCTTCAGACCATGATGACCTCACCACGCATCGACCGCTTGCTCGACAACGTCGACTCCAACTACGCAAGCGTGCTCGTGGCCGCCAAGCGCGCCCGCCAGATCAACAGCTACTACCACAACCTCGGCGAGGGAGCCTTCGAGGAATTCCCGCCGCCGATGATCGAGACCTCCTCCAAGAACTACCTCACGATCGCCCTCGAGGAAGTCGCAGCGGGAAAGATCAAGTACCACTACCGCTAGACGCAAGTCTTGTTCCATGGCTTGCGTGCTCCAGCGTAAAACCGTAGAACCAGCAGATGGCAAGGATCCTGCTCGGCGTCAGCGGCGGCATCGCCGCCTATAAGGCGCTCGAGCTCATACGACTGGCTACCGGCGCCGGTCATTCGGTGCGCGTCGTGCAGACGCCGACCAGCCGGCGCTTCGTGGGGGAGGCGTCCTTCGCGGCGCTGAGCGGCGCGCCGGTGCTCACAGACGAGTTCGAGCAGGACCCGGCACGCGGGGCGTTCCCCGACCAGCAGCCCCCGGCGCACCAGCCGCTCAGCCATCTGCAGCTGGTCGCCAACGCCGACGTCTACCTGATCGCACCCGCATCGGCCAATACGCTTGCAAAGCTCGCCGGTGGGCTCGCCGACAACCTGCTGAGCAGTTGCGCGCTCGCGGCGAGCTGTCCAGTGGTGGTGGCTCCCGCGATGAACAACCACATGTACGAGCACCCTGCCACGCAGGCGAACATCGAGCTTCTGCGAGCGCGCGGCGTTCACATCGTCGAGCCGGACACGGGACGCCTCGCCTCACTCGGCGAGCAAGGACCCGGACGTCTCGCCGAGCCGCGGCGGCTGCTGAGCGTGTGCGAGCAGATCCTTGCCGGCGATGAGAAGCCCGAGGATCTCCGTTCGAGCAGTGTGCCCTCCGGCTCCTTGGCCGCCAAGGACTGGAGCGGACTGCGCGTGCTCGTGACGGCGGGGGGCACCCGCGAGCCGATCGACAGTGTGCGCTTCCTCGGCAACAGCTCCTCCGGGCGCATGGGACTCGCGCTCGCCCAGGCCGCGCGCCGGCGTGGGGCGACGGTGACCCTGATCGCGGCCAACGTCGGATTGGAGGCGCCAAGTGACGTCAGCGTCCGTCCGGTCTGCACCGCGGCCGAGCTGCAGGCTGCCTGCGATCGGGAGTTCCCGGAGTGCGACGTGTTGCTGATGGCCGCGGCGGTCGCCGACTTTCGCCCTGCGGAGCCGGTGGACGGCAAGATCAAGAAGGGAGGACGCGATCGTCTCACGATCGAACTCGAGCCGACCGCCGATGTGCTCAGCGGCCTCTCCCAGCGGCGCTCGCCCGGACAGACGCTCGTCGCCTTCGCGGCCGAGCACGGCCCGGAGGCGCTTGAGCACGCGCGAGCGAAGCTTTCGGCAAAGGGGGTCGACGCGGTCGTCTTCAACGACATTTCACGTGCTGACATCGGCTTTGGCTCGCCCGCCAACGAGGTCACGATCCTCACGGGCGCAGGCGCTCGAGAGGTGCCGCGCGCCACCAAGGAGAGCATCGCCGACTCGATCCTCGATACGGTCGATCGCTTGCGCACCAACCCTTGAACCTGCGGTTGGGACCTAGTTAAAGTAGACGCATGGAAGGCGTCTACGAGCTCTACAAGCGTGGATGCGAGCTGCTTGACCACGGCGACTACGAGGCGGCGATCGTGCCGCTCACCAGTGCCCGCCGGCTCGAGCCGAGCAAGACCTCGATCTGCGAGGCGCTCGGGCGAGCGCTGTTTCACGCGCAGCGCTATGAGCGTGCAGCCGCGGAGTTCCAGGCGCTCGCGGCCGCCGCGCCCACGAACGACTATGCGCTGTTCTGCCTGGGCCGCTCGATGCAGCTGCTCGGGCGCCATCGCGAGGCGTGCCGTCCGCTTGCCGTGGCCTGCTCGATGAGCCCTGCCCGCGCCGACTACAAGCTCTACCGTGATCGTGCCCGTCGCGACGCCGCGAGGTCGTGAGAGCGCCCCGCGGGACGCTCCTGCACATCGCTGCTCCCGGTCGTGGCCCGGATGCCGATGCTATTCTCGGACGACAGCTTTCGAGTCGTCGCATGCACGACGGCTGGCAGTACCGAAAGTGGGCGCCCGCCCGCTTTTTTTTACGCCTTGTCCCTGGGAAGAGAGTCAGTCAGTCGATGTCAGCCCTACAGTCGGAGATAGAGAAGCGCCTGGCCGTCGGTGAGCCCGACGTCGAGGTGCTGCTCGCCGAGCTTCTTCCCAACGACACGCTGCGCGTGTTCATCGACCACCCAGACGGCGTCACGCTCGCGCTGTGCGAGCGCGTCACCAAGCTGCTCCCGGATTTGCGCGAGCGTTACTCGCTCGAGGTGTCCTCCCCGGGCGTGGAGCGTCCATTGACCAAGCCCAACCACTTCCGCCGCTTCGTCGGGCGCCGTGCCCGCGTACGCACACGTGAGCCACGCCCGGTCCCGGCCGCCGGGTCGGCTGCCGCCGAGCGGCGCGCCAAGAGCTTTACCGGAGAGCTCGTTGGAGCCACCGACAGCGAGATCACACTGGCCGCCGACGGGGGCGTCATCGCGATCCCCTACTCGGAGATCCGTCGTTCGAACCTCGTCGAGGAGTAACCATGTCACGCGAGATCCTGGAAGCCATGAACGCGCTTGCGCGGGAGAAGGGCATCGAGCCCGAGAAGTTGATGATCGCGCTCGAGGACGCGCTGCTCTCCGCCTATAAGAAGCAGCCGGGCTCGGCGAAGTACGCACGTGTGGAAATGGACCGCGAGACCGCCGACTTCCGCGTGATCGAACTGATCATCCCGGAGCGCCTGGAGGCCCATCTGATCGTCGAGACGATCGACGAGGGCACCACCGTCGACCCTGAGACGGGCGAGCTGCGCGAACCGGAGGAGCCGGAAATCGATCCCGCCAAGTTCGAGCAGTACCGCGACCAGATCGGCGAACAGGACGTCACGCCCGAGGACTTCGGACGAATCGCCGCCCAGACCGCAAAGCAGGTGATCCTGCAGCGCATCCGCGAGGCGGAGCGGGACATGATGTTCGAGGAGTACCGCGACCGTGTCGGCGAGCTCATCACCGGGATCGTGCAGCAGTCCGACTCGCGCTACACGCTCGTCCAGTTGCGTGAGCGCGTGGAGGCGCTGCTGCCGAAGTCCGAGCAGGTCGATGGCGAGCGCTACGACCACTCACAGCGCATCAAGGCCGTCATCAAGGAGGTCTCGCCTTCCACGAAGGGGCCTTCGATCATCGTCTCCCGTCGCGATCCCGAGCTGATCAAGAAGCTGTTCGAGCTCGAGGTACCGGAGATCGCCGACGGTCTCGTGGAAATCGCCAATGTCGCGCGCGAGCCGGGCTATCGCTCGAAGATCGCCGTGGTCTCCCACGCCGACGGGGTGGACCCCGTGGGCGCATGCGTCGGCCCGCGCGGCTCTCGCGTGCGCATGGTCGTCTCCGAGCTGCGCGGGGAGAAGATCGACATCATCCCGTTCAACGAAGAGCCTGCCCGCTTCGTGGCGAAGGCGCTCTCCCCGGCGCGGGTGCGTGAGGTGCTGGTCGACGACGAGGCCAAGCAGGCCACGGTCATCGTCCCGGACGATCAGCTCTCGCTCGCGATCGGCAGGGAGGGTCAGAACGCTCGCCTCGCGGCGCGCCTCACGGGTTGGCGCGTTGACATTCGCTCTGAGACGGAGTTCGCGGCGGAGGAGGCCGAGCACGGTTACGAGGAGGAGGAGCTGCAGGGACGTTGCGCAGCGATCCTCTCCAACGGCCGTCGCTGTCCGAACGCGTCGCTGCCCGGGTCGCGCTACTGCGGCCTGGAGTCACACCAGGCGCTTTCCTCGATCGACAGCGACAACGTCGCCGACCTCTCGCCGCAAGCCGGCGGACTGACGGCCGAGCAGGCTGCTCAGGAGCCCGCAGCGATCGTCGAGACCTCCACTGAGGATCAACAGCCCAACTCCGAGGAGCCTCCATTGGAGCAGGCGCCGCTCGTGCAGGACGAGGGCGCAGGCGAGCTCGCAGGAGAGGCGACCGAGGGGCAAACCTCATAGCCGCGCATGTTCCCCGGCGCCGCTGCGTCGGGTGTGGACGCGTGGCGTCCAAGCCCGAGCTCGTGCGTCTGGCGGCTGTCGCGACCGCGCGCGGCGGACGCCCCACCGCGGCGCTCGACCGCACCGGCATGATGTCCGGTCGTGGCGCCTATGTGTGCCTTGACGCGCGTCAGGACGCTCCCAGTCGCGACTGCATGCGGCTCGCCACCAGAGCAGGGGTGCTGCAGCGAGCTTTTCGCGGCCCTGTGGACGTTCCCGCAGAGCTCGTAGAATCGGAGAGCTGATGAGCAAGAAGCGAGTTCACGAAATAGCGAAGGAGCAGGGCATCTCGAGCAAGGATCTGCTCGCGAAGCTGAGTGCTGCCGGCGTCGCCGCAAAGGCGGCCGCGTCCTCCGTCGAGGAGGCGGACGCGTTGCGGGCGCTCGGTCGCAACGGCGTCGAAGCCACGGCCACAGCGACGATGCCCACGGCAGCTAAGCTCGATGCGCCTGCTGACGGTCCCGCCGCCGGCGCTGGCTCTCCAAGCGCTCCAACCACGGCGAGTCAGACCGCTGTCAAGCCCGTCGACCAGGCAGGCGCAGTCGCCGCTCCAGCGAGCGCCGACTCCGATGGCGCCCAGCCCGCGGCCGGAGCTGCGGCCACCGAGACGGGCGCCTCCAATCAGGACGCCCAGGCCGCGGGCGACCGTGTGCGCCCGACGCGCGACTCCCGCACCGGCGAGCGCGCGCCCGGCGGTGCTGGGCCCGGGGGACGCCGGCGTGTCGTGATCGACTCCCAGGCATCCCGACGTCAGCAGGGGGGGCCGGCGAACCAGCCTGTGCGCCGACCGCGCCGTGGGCGCCGCCGCCGAGGCACCTACGACGAGACGATCGCCCCGATCGACACCGCGGCTATGGAAACCACGGATCTGATCCGCGTCAACTCGGGCTCGACCGTCAAGGACGTGGCCGAGTATCTGGGTGTGCCGGTGCCCGAGATCATCAAGAAGCTGATGATGCTCGGTGAGATGGCCACGCTCACACAGACGCTCTCCGACGATGCGATCCAGGTGCTGGCCGATGAATTCGAGAAGAAGATCGAGATCGTCCATGCCGCCGACGACGTCGAAGTGGAGCCGGTGTTCGAGGACGTCGAGGAGGACCTTGTCGATCGCCCGCCGGTGGTCACGATCATGGGCCATGTCGACCACGGCAAGACCTCGCTGCTCGACGCGATCCGCGAGACCGAGGTGGCAGCAGGCGAGGCGGGCGGCATCACCCAGCACATCGGCGCCTATCAGGTCCATCACGGCGAGAAGGTGATCACCTTCCTGGACACCCCTGGCCACGAGGCGTTCACCGCGATGCGCGCACGAGGAGCACAGGTGACCGACCTGGCCGTGATCGTGGTGGCCGCCGACGACGGCGTCAAGCCACAGACCGAGGAGGCGATCGACCACGCCAAGGCGGCCGAAGTCCCGATCGTGGTGGCGGTCAACAAGATCGACAAGGAGGGCGCCCAGCCCGAGCGGGTGCGCACCGAACTCACCCAGCTCGGCCTGCAGCCGGCGGAGTGGGGCGGGGAGACCGAGTTCGTCGACGTAAGCGCCAAGACCCGTGAAGGCCTCGACAGCCTGCTGGAGATGATCCAGGTTGTCACCGACCTCGAGGAGCTGAAGGCCAATCGCGACGCGATGGCCTCGGGCACCGTGATCGAGTCAAAGCTCGACCCGGGCCGGGGTCCGGTTGTGAGCATCCTGATCCAGCGCGGGACCCTGCAGGTCGGCGACGCTCTTGTCGCGGGCGCCAGCTTCGGCCGGGTGCGCGCAATGCACAACTTCATCGGCGCTCGGGTCAAGACGGCAGAACCGGGTGAGCCGGTCGAGGTGCTCGGTTTCGACGGCGTCCCCGAGGCCGGTGAATTCGTGCGCGTCGTGGAGAACGAGCGTCGTGCCCGACAGCTCGCCGGCGAGCGTGCCAACCGTCTGAAGACGGAGGCGCTCGCACGCCGCTCCGGTCGCAAGGTGTCACTCGAGGACGTCTTCAAGCTCGCCCAGGAAGGCACCGTCAAGGAGCTCAGCCTCGTCATCAAGGCGGACGTCGCCGGATCGCTCGAGGCGATCGAGGACGAGATCGCCAAGCTTCCCCAGGATGAGGTCTCGGTCAACATCATCCACCGTGGCGTCGGTGGCATCAACGAGTCCGACGTGATGCTCGCTTCCGCCTCCTCGGGGCTGATCCTCGCCTTCAATGTGCGCCCCGTCCAGGACGCACGCCAGCTGGCAGACCGCGAGGGGGTGGAGATCCGCTCCTACTCGGTGATCTATCGTGCGATCGAAGAGCTGCGTGCCGCGATGCAGGGCATGCTCGAGCCCACCGAGGTGGAGACCTCGCTCGGCCAGGCGGAGGTGCGCCAGCTGTTCAGGGCCTCGCGCATCGGCGTGATCGCCGGCTCACACGTCAGCGAGGGCAAGGTCACGCGGGGAGCGCGCGTGCGGGTGGTGCGTGAGGGAACCGTCATATACGACACCACGATCGGCAGCCTGCGTCGCTTCAACGAGGATGCGCGCGAGGTCACCGCCGGCTATGAGTGCGGGATCGTGCTCGTCAACTTCCAGGATCTGCGCGAGGGCGACATCCTGGAGACGTATGAGACACGCTTCCAAGAGCGCCAGCTCGCCTGAGATGGGCTAGGGCGCATCCTGTGCTCAGGCTGCAAGCGGCCGTGCAAGTGGGACGCTTCGAAGTACAGGGACGGATAGGATGAGCTCAGACCGCATGCGCCGTGTCGATGAGGCGATCAGACAGGTGATCGGAGACGCGGTGGCTTCAGAATTGAAGGACCCGAGGGTGGGATTCGTGACCGTGACAGACGTCAGGACCAGCGCCGACTTGAGCCATGCTCGCGTGTACGTGAGCGTGCTCGGCGACCCCGACACGCGCGCCGCCACGATGGACGGACTCGGCAGCGCGCACGGCTACCTGCAGCGCAGGATCGCAGGCGAGCTGCACCTGAAGCGCACGCCGACGCTCGACTTCGCCTACGACGACACGACCGATCGCGCGATGCGCCTTGATGCGCTGATCGAGGCGCAGGCCGGAGCGGAGCAGGGCACAGAGGAGCAGGCGGACCGCTGCACGCAGGCGGCCCAACGTGGAGAGGAGTCGGTTTGAGCACGGGCGAGGAGCCGATCCTCACACAAACGCGCGACTTGGTGCTCGAGCGTGTCCGCAAGGATCCGAGCTTCGTCGTCGCCACCCACGAGAACCCCGACGGGGACGCGCTCGGATCACTGATCGGGATGCACGGCCTGCTGACGGCGCTCGGCAAGGACTCTGAGATGTTCATCTCCCAGAGCGACCTTCCGCTGCCGCGCGAGTATCGCTGCCCAGCGCTCGAGCACGCGATCCAGGCGGCCCCGGCGGACATCGGCGAGCGCACCGTGGTGATGCTCGACTGCGGCAACATAGACCGCAATCCGGCGGCGGTGCTCCAGCATGGGGCGCATCTGTTGAACATCGACCACCATCACGACAACACGCTGTTCGGGACCCTCAACCTGGTGGATCCCTCCGCATCGTGCACCGCGGAGATCGTGTGGGACCTGATGCACGGTCTCGACGTGGCGCCGACAGCCGCCATCGCCGAGGCGCTGTACATCGCGCTGGTGACCGACACCGGTCGGTTCATGTACGAGAACACCGGCCCCCGCGCCCACCGGATGGCAGCCGAGATGATCGCCGCCGGAGTGAACGTGCCCGCCGTCTACAGCCGCCTGTACGAGGAGATGCCGCTCGCCAAGCTGACGCTGCTGGGCTTCGCGCTCCAGCGCATTCAACGCTTCGACGCGGGCACACTGACGCTGGTTGCGCTCGACGCGGCCGATTTCGAGCGACACGGCGCGGAGGAGAGCTTCTCCGAGGGGATCGTCGACCACCTGCGCTCGATCGCCGCGACAAAGGTGGCTGTGCTGATTCGAGAGCTGACCGCGGCTG
>DATHPT010000349.1:0-4845 GCA_035483615.1 Solirubrobacteraceae bacterium
CGCGTCAGCGACGCTGACGCGTCCTATAACGGACCCGCCACAGGCACACGGACTCTCAAGCACGCTATTCCCCGAAGAAACCACGCAAAACAACTCCCTCTCAGAGACGACCCGGTCCCTCTCCCAAGGTCCCCGTCAAAACAAATGTTGGCGTCGACCACGAAGACCGACCCAAAACCCGACCTTATGTTCGACCCACGCCTGGCAGACCGGTGGGCATGTCTCCTTTATACCCGAGTCCTAGTCTGTTGTCAAGCCCCCTTTGAAGTGTGACTCCCCAGGGAGCTCCCCTGACAGAGCTCACGTACACCCACGATCTCGCAGGCCACGAGCAACATTCGTACTAGCCGCTCAGCCCAGGGCTAATCTCAGCCGCCGCGCCTGCCGATGCATAGGGCGTGAAGCGCTGCCTGCTCCCAATTCTCGCGTTCGCGGCGATCCTGCTGTGCGCACTGCCGGCCGTGGCCGGAGCGTCCGCACGCCGTCATCGCGTGACGGTCAAAGTTCGCCACGAGAAAATCAGCAAGCCCGCGCACCGCCATCGGCGGGCGCACAGCAAGCACGGGCACAGGCACTCGGGCAAGCGCCACCAGCACAAGCATCGCCAGCTCCGCAGCCACGGCCGGCCGGCGACCGCCTCGGACGCCTGCCCGAACGCCAACCTGACCCCCAGGCCTCAGAACATCGAGAGCGTGGTCGCGGCCACCCTCTGCCTTGTCAACGGCGAACGCGCCCGCTTCGGCGAGGCGACGTTGATCGAAGACCCACACCTGACCGGCGCGGCCAGCGGGCACTCCCACGATATGGACGTTCACGACTACTTCGAACACGTCAGCCCCGACGGCCAGACGCTGCTGATGCGCATCCGGGCAAGCGGCTTCATCCCCAACTCGAATGTCGGCTACACGCTGGGTGAGAACATCGCCTGGGGCACGCTGTGGCTCGGCACTCCGCGGGCGATCGTGAAGGCATGGATGGAATCCCCGGGACACCGCGCCAACATCCTCGACGGCGCCTACCGCTATACCGGCATCGGGATCGACCCGGCGCTCCCCCAATCGATGTCCAGCGGCCAGGCCGGCGGAATGTACACGCAGGACTTCGGAACGATCGACGGCTGACGCTCCACGGGTCTGGCCGGGACGGATAACCTCCCGCCACCGACCACTACAAGGAGAAGCGAAAGCTATGGGAGTACTCGACGGCAAGTCCGCGATCGTGACCGGCTCGGCGCGCGGCATCGGACGCGCCACGGCCGAACTGCTCGCCTCACAGGGCGCGCAGGTCCTCATCAACGACCTCGACGGCGACATCGCCGAGCAGGCATCGCAGGAGATCTCGGGCGAGACAGCCGTGTTCTCCGGAGATTTGACCAAGGGCGACGCCGCCGACCAGCTCGTGGCGAAGGCGATCGACTCGGTCGGGAAGATCGACATCATCGTCAACAACGCGGGCTACACGGTGGACGCGCCGATCCACAAGATGTCCGACGAGCAGTTCCAGGCGATGCTCGACATCCACCTGATTGTGCCCTTCAAGGTGATCCGCGCGGCCGCGCCGCACCTGCGCGAGCCCGCCAAGAAGGAGCGCGAGGAGGGCAAGGAAGTGTTCCGCAAGATCGTCAATGTGTCCTCTATCTCAGGCACGATGGGCAACGCCGGGCAGGCCAACTACTCCTCCGGTAAGGCCGGTGTCACAGGCCTCACCAAGACGCTCGCGAAGGAGTGGGGCCAGTTCAAGGTGAACGTCAACGCGGTCGCGTTCGGCTTCATCGAGACGCGCCTGACGGCCGCCAAGCAGGAGGACAACACGATGGAGATCGGCGGCGAGAAGGTGCAGCTCGGCATCCCCGAGCAGCTGCGCCAGATGGCCTCTATGCTGATCCCGCTCGGTCGCCCCGGCACGCCCGAGGAGGCAGCTGGTGGCGTGTTCTTCCTGTGCTCCCCGTGGTCCAACTACGTGCACGGGCAGATCCTCAACATCACCGGTGGTCAGTTCACCGGGATGACTTCCTAGACGCCTCTGTGAGGTAACCCCGCACACGCACATGCGCGTGCGGGGCCCTCACGCAGTAGTGGCCGTGCCCTTGGCCTTCGGCCGGGCGCGGCGTTCAGCCCGACGCTGCTCACGGGCGCGACGCAGGGCGCCCTTGCGACCGTGTTCCTCAAGGCCGTTGTAGAGCCCCTTGATCTCCGTCAGGACCTCTTCGGCGACGGCCTGCTGCTGCTCGCGGGTGGAGCCCTCGACCGGCTCCCAGCGGATCGGGTCGCCATATTGGATGGTCACCTTCGGGAACTGCAGCCGCTTCCAGTTGCGGATGCGGCTCGAGCCGTGGATCGCGATCGGCACGATCGGGGCGCCTGTTTCAAGCGCCAGGCGCCCGATGCCGGCCTTGGCGTGATCGGCGAGTTTGCCGTCGCGCGAGCGACCGCCCTCGCAGTACATCGTGATCGCCCCACCGCGGGCGAGGATCGCTTTGGCGGTTACGAACATCTCTTCGTCGCGGGCGCCCCGGCGCACCGGGAACACGCCCCCATGGGTGTAGACGAACTGCATCGGCCCGCTGAACAGCTGCGACTTCGCCATGAACCTGACCTTGCGGCGGATGTAGCAGCCCATCAGGAAGTGATCCATGAAGCTGAAGTGGTTCGGCGCGAGGATCACCGCGCCCGAGCCCGGCACCTTCTCGGTCGAGATCGGGCGTGCTCGGAAGAACGTGTAGGCATACAGCGAGGTGAGCAGACGCGTCGCCTCGTACACCCACTCCGGTTCGCGCGTGCGAGCACGCTCGTGGAAGCGGTCGAAGTACTCCTTCGGCCGCGGGTCGGTGTACACCTGCTCGCGCATCGGCACCAAGTCGCTCATCTAAAGGGCTCTACCTCGCCGGGCGCCCAAAGTTACTCCTCAGCGAGAGCGCGCCCGCTCGAGGGCCGCGGCCCAGGCGCCCATCAGCGTCTTGCGCTCGTCCTCGCCCATGCGCGGCTCATAGCGCGCCCCTTCCCGCCAGCCCGTCCGCACATCGGACACGGTCCAGGCGCCCACCCCCACGCCGGCCAGCAGGGCGGCGCCGAGCGCGGTCGTCTCGGAGATCTCGGGCACCACCACCGGCACGCCGAGCACATCGGCCTGGAACTGCATCAGCCAGCGGTTGGCGGTGGCGCCGCCGTCGGCGCGCAGCTCGCTCAGCGACTCTGCGGAGGCGCCGCCCATCGCCTCGAGGACGTCGACCGTCTGGTAGGCGATCGCCTCGAGCGTCGCCCGCGCGAGGTGCGCGCGACCCGTGCCGCGGGTCAACCCGACGATCGTGCCGCGCGCGTAGGGATCCCAGTGCGGCGATCCGAGTCCGGTCAGCGCGGGCACGAAGTACACGCCGTCGTTGCCCTCCAGCGAGGCCGCCAGCGCTTCGGTGTCACCCGCTCGCTCAATTACGCCGAGGCCGTCGCGCAGCCACTGCACGGCAGCGCCCGTCGCAAAGATCGAGCCCTCCAGCGCATAGGCGCTCGAGCCGCCGATCCCCCAGGCGAGCGTGCTCAGCAGACCGGGCACGGGATCGGGCGCCGTGAAACCGGTGTTCAGCAGCACGAACGAGCCGGTCCCGTAGGTGTTCTTGCCCATCCCCGGGTCCACGCAGGCCTGGCCGAACAGCGCCGCCTGCTGATCGCCCGCCACGCCCGCCAGCGGGACCGTGTGACCGTGCAGGGCCTCGGCGCGGGTCACACCGAGCTCGCCCGCGCTGGCGGCCACACGCGGCAGCGAGCGCTCGGGGATCTCGAGCAGCGCCAGCAGCTCCGGGTCCCAGCGAGCGTTTGCGATGTCGTAGAGCATCGTGCGCGACGCGTTCGAGCGGTCCGTGGCGTGCTCGCCCGTGAGCTTGAAGATCAGCCAGGAGTCGATCGTGCCGAACACGGCCCGTCCCTCGCGCGCACGCTCGCGCAGGCCCTGCACATTGGCGAGCAGCCACTCGATCTTGGTGCCCGAGAAGTAGGGGTCGAGCACGAGGCCGGTGCGCTCGCGCACGAGCCGTTCATGGCCCGCAGCCCGCAGCTGCTCGCAGCGCTCGGCTGTGCGGCGGTCCTGCCACACGATCGCCCGGTGCAGCGGTTCGCCGGTGGCGGGGTCCCACACGCACACGGTCTCGCGCTGATTGGTGATGCCGACCGCCAGCAGCTCCCCGGGGCCGACCTCGGCGTCCGCCAGCGCCTCGCCGGCGACCGCCTGGGTCACCTCCCAGATCTCCAGCGCGTCGTGCTCGACCCAGCCGGGGTGGGGAAAGTGCTGGGTGAACTCGCGGTAGGCGCGGCCCAGCGGCTCGGCTCGCTCGTCGAACACGATGCAGGTGGTGCCCGTGGTGCCCTGGTCGATCGCGAGGATCATCGTGCTCGGAAACTACCTTCTGACGGCATAGACGCGCACGAAGTCCAGCAGCTGACCTCCACGGTGGAGGAACCCGCCGAGCGTGCGCCCGGTGGCGCGGTGGGACAGGTCGAGCTCCACCTCCCTCACGCGCCCGCCGGCGCAGGCGATGTCGATCGTCATGACGATCTCCATCCCGAAACCGTGCGCGAACGGCAGCGCCCGCGCAAGCGTGCTCGCGCGCAGGGCGCGCTGACCGGATATCGGCGCGCTCAACTCGAGCCCGCAGCGCCGCTGGATCGCCCAGCGTGCGAACCCCACGGCCAGCCCCAGCCCACCGCCGAGCCGGCGCGCGAAAGCGGCCACGGCCAGATCGGCCTCTCCTGCGCGAACCAGCTCCACGAGCGGCGCGAGCTTGCTGGCCGAGTCGCCGAGGTCCCCGTCGCACAGCAGCGCCACCGCCGTGCGGTCGCTGCCGGCCTGCTCGAGCGC
>DATHPT010000350.1:0-3353 GCA_035483615.1 Solirubrobacteraceae bacterium
CGCACCCACAGCGCGAACTCGTCGAGCGTCAGGCCGGCGCCGACGCCAAAGACAGCAGCGAGCACCTCCGACCACGGGCTCAGCGGGGCAAGCGCGAAGTCGAGAAAGCCGCTGCTCATCATCAAGCAGATGCCCCAAACGAGGTGGTGCAGGTGCAGCCCGCTCTTGGTCTTCACGCTGCCAGGCCACCACGTCACCTTCGGGCTGCGGATCAGACGCGCGCTCGTGCGGATGAACAGGAACGCGCCGAGGAACGCGCCGAGCAGGATGAAGCCCGAGCGCTGCCCGCGATCATCGAGGAAGTGCTGGGAGATCTCGAAGTTGAGTTCCATCGTTCGCGGGACACTAACGCGACGCAATGACCGCTCGGGCTAAGGCAACAGCCCATCGCTGCCGATGATGGGCTCGTGATCACTCCATCGAGCACGCTCGCTGCCCCGCCCCGCCGGCCGTTGGGCTCAACCAGCATTTTCCATCGCGTGTCGATCGCCGGCGCATTCGCGCTTGCCCTGCTCGCGCTTGCCCTGCTCGCGCCGAGCGCCGACGCGGTCCTCAGCGGAGGCTTCGGCATCCAGCGTCGTGAAACCGCGACGATCAAAAGCGAACCGCTCCAGTATCACGGTGGGCCAGTGCTTCACTCCTCGGACGCATATGCGATCTATTGGGATCCCACTGGGACCTATCGCGGTGACTGGAAGCGGCTGATCAACGGCTATTTCCAGAACGTCGGGGCTGAGAGTGGCACGCTCGAAGACGTCTTCGCGCTCAACAGTCAGTATGGAGACGCGGGCGGAGGCGCAGCAAACCAGTCGACCTTCCGCGGTGGCTACACCGACGAAGACGAATATCCCACGACAGGCAACTGCTCGGAACCAGCAGTTGCCTGTCTCACCGATGCGCAGATCCGCACCGAGTTGCAGCACGTGATCGCCTCAGGCGCGCTTCCAGGGGCGACTGGGCCGGCTGTGTACTACCTGTTGACGCCGCCCGGAGTCGTCGTCTGCACCGACGGCGGCGGTAGCGGTAACTGCTCGAACACGACCAGCAGCAGCCCGCCAAACGGCATCTGCGGCTACCACGCGGCGATCAACCCAGGCAGCGCAAACCCGATCGTCTATGCCGTGCAACCTTGGGTGGCCGGTATCGCGGGGCTGTTCATCGAATCGCGATCGCCGGTGACCACATCGGGGGTCACGCCGGACGAGCTCGCCTGCCAGGGGGACAACGGGACGCTCGAGGAGCCCAACCAGATCGAAGGACTCAACCCCTTCGGGAACTACGCCGAGGGTCTCGCCGACCTGATCATTGCCGACCTCAGCGTCGAGCAGCGCAACATCGTCGTCGATCCGCTGCTGAACGGTTGGTACCAGACAGCGACCAAAGCAGAGCAGGGTGACATGTGCCAGAGGGACTTCGGCCCGGAACCCGAAACCCCCCCGACGCCCAACCCCCTGACGCACGCGGCGAGCCTTTCCGATGAGGAAATCAACGGCGTCCATTACTACCTGCCGTGGGCGTTCGACAGCACCGGCTTGACCTCCGGAAGGGGTTTCTTCTGCTCGGCGGGCGACAACCTCGAACCGCACTTCACCGCGCCCAACCCGGTGAACAGCGGAGATGTTGTCGGCTTCGATGCCACCGAGTCGAACATCACGCTCTTGGCGAGCACAAAAGGCCTTCCGGCCGACGAGCCGTTCGTGGTCCCCAGCTACAAGTGGGACTTCGGCGATGGCACGGTCGTCTCTGGCGGCAGCGATGCCAGCGTCTTCCACTCCTACCAATACGGCGGGGAATACACCGTCACGCTGACGGTGACCGACAGCGGACGCAACTCCGACAGCTACTCGCAGGGCATCACGGTCGTCGGTCCGACGCGCCCTTCAGATCAAGGTGGCGGAGGCTCGACTCCGGCGGCGGCGTCGGTCCCAGCTGCCGACTCATCGGCTGCACCTGCCGCGCCTGCTGCTTCGCCGGCAAAGGTCACAGCCACCCAGGCCGTCCCGCCGACGAGCCTCTCGTCGGCGCTGCGCAGCGGCCTCGTCGTCCACTATTCGGTCAGCGGGCAGGTCGCCGGTCGCTTCGAGGTCCTGCTCGCAAGCTCGATCGCGAAGAAGATCGGGCTGAAGGGCCCAGCCGCGACCGGCCTGGCCAAGGGGACGCCCGCGCAGATCGTGATCGCCAAAGCAATCCTTGTGACGACCAAGGGCGGACACAGCAACTACAGGATCAAGTTCAGCAAGGCCACCGCGGTGCATCTGCGCAAGTTGCACAAGGTCTCGCTGATGATCCGGATGGTCGTACACAACGCGAGCAGCCCAGTTGCCACGACGGTGCTCAGCACCGTCAACCTCGGCCACTGAGAACCGCCTCGCGGGGCGATGCTCTCTCAGTGTTCAGGCGGTTCGCCGCGCTTGGCTTTTGCCTTCGCGCTGAACACATAGCGCCACAGCAGGAACAGCACCACGTAGCCCACCACGAGCGATACGGCCGAGAGCACGGCGATCGCCGTGCCCGTGCCTCCAGCTTCGACGGCTGCTTCGCCGCCCAGTGCCAGTGGGACGAGCGTGCCAGTCACAGCCCCGGCCAGTGACGAGTCACAAAGCCGGAGTTGTCGACCGGTTTGACCTGCCAGCGCGACGCATAGACGCCGCTGCGCCCAGCCGTGTTGTACATCACGCCGTCCACGTACATGTACACGTGTCCTGCCGCTGCCTCGATCGTGATGTATCGGCCCGGACCGGGTGCGCCCCAGCTCTCCAGTTCGCCGGAGGTCTCGGGAGCGCTCAGCAGGCCACCCGCAGCGAGCGCGTAGCTGACCGAGCCAGAGCAGTCATAGGCGTTGTCGACGAACGACGCGTGGCCGCCACCGAACACGTACGGGAAGTCGGCGATCGCATTTGCGCCTGCGATCACGCGCTGGACCGCTTCGGGGACGTTTGGCGGGATCGGGATCGTGCCGTTGCCGCCGACCGACTCCCCTCCTGGGACCGGCTTCAGCCGATCCTGCTGCGCGCGCTTGGCGCTCCGTTCGACCGATTGCATCTGCGCCAGCTCCTGCTTGACTTCGGCATCCGACGGCGCGCCTGCAGCGACGACCTGTTCGCCGGCCTTCGACGGTGTCGATGCCGACTTGTGGCGAACGCTCGCAGGCGCCGGGAAGCTGCTCGCTTCTTCAGGGTCAGCTGTCTCGGCCACGTTCACGCGCCGTGCGCCCGAGCTGCTCGTCGCCGGCGAGGCGCCGGTCGCGGGCGACTGCCGGGCTGAGCCGTCCCTCGTGATGCTCGCGCTGTGCCCCGCCGTGCGCCGTGCGCTCGCGCCGTGCGCGTGCGAGCCGCCGCCGAGACTCAGCACCA
>DATHPT010000351.1:0-5481 GCA_035483615.1 Solirubrobacteraceae bacterium
CCTATACGAACGGGCAGAGAGTTTTCCGACAGTCGGCCAAAAAGATTTCAAGCGCCGCTCCCCGCGTCACACGAGCGCGATCCCGTAACGCCGCTGCGGTAGCGCTGCTCCGCACGTCACGAGCGCGATCCCCTAGCGACAGACGGGCTTTCAGAGATTGGTGATCGAGAACTTGCCCGATGTCAGCGCTTCGCGAGCCAGTCGTGGCGCGGCCCGTTCCCAGGCACGTGGGTCGCTGGAGCTCAGCTTGCGGGCTGCGTTGCGCAGGCCGGCCTCGCCCGGGTTGAGCTCGATTGCTCGGCGAATCGCAGCGTGCGGGTCGAGCCCGGCGGCGGCCTGTGCGTCGGCGAGCCAGAACTGATTTTCCCAGCTGTCCGGTTCAAGGGTCGCCGCCTGGGACATCGCCGGCACGGCGGATTGGGCAAAGCCCTGCTCGAGATCGCACAGGCCGATGACCGTGTAGGCCTGCGGTCGCTTGGCCGACAGCGAGAGCGATGAGATCGCCTCCTGCTTGGCGCTTACGCATTCTCCACGCTTCAGCTCGCCGGCGCTGTTTTGAAGGCGGGCATAGGAGGTGCTGACCAGCAGCGGGCACACGGCCAGCACCAGCCACCCGAGTGCGACGAGCGTGCGCCCGCCTGGCAGGCCCGAAAGGCCCACTTTGCCGTCGTTCGGGCGCGCAAGCGCGAGGCCCGCGAGCATGAACAGACTGAGCGTGACCGCCGGCATCTGCCAGTCCCAGTCGAATGCCTGATGCAATGCCCACGCCAGCGACACGGCGAACAGCGCCGCGTAGACAGCCCTGTCGGGACCGCGGATCCGCGTTGCCAGACCCACCAGCAGGCCGAGCACCACGATCAAGATCAGGATGAATCCCACGACGCCGAGCTCGGCGAGGCTCTGCAGATAGAGCGAGTGAGCGTCCACCACATATCCCGCCACCGTGCGGTAGCGGGGGTAGTGCTGCTGATAGGTGCCCGCCCCAGAGCCGTGCAGCTTGTGGGTGTCGTAGATGTTCAGAGCGGCTTTCCAAAGGGGCAGGCGTCCGTTGTTGGCAGGGTCGGTGAGCCGGTCGCGAGTCTGGGCCACGTGCGGTTCGCCTGTGCCGTGCACGAATTTGTCGTACTCACGGTGGATGAAGCCACCCCCCACCGCCAGGAGGAGCGCAAGCGCCACCACGCCAGCGCCCACGCCGATCCCGATTCGCACCGTCGCCCGAGGCGGGATGCGCACGAGCGCCATCCCGGCAATCCGCCGATCGACGAGCAACAGCCCGGCGCGCAGCGCCCCGGCGCCCACCATGCAGGCAGCCACCACCACCGCCACATGGTGGCCCTGGGATACCGCGAGCACGCTTGTGGGGTGCTCGGTGGCCAGGGCGGTGGCGTCCCAAGCAGCGTGCAGAGCGATCGCGATGGGGCCCGCCACCGAGAGCAACGCCGTGGGCAGCGTGCTGAAGCGCGTCAGCAGGCAATACGCGAGCAGGCCGATGACCGTGACGCCCAGCGCGCCCCGCGAGAACGTCAGCAACAGAGTGGCCGCGACTGCCGGCAGCACTGTTGCCGCGAGGACCCGCACGCTCCAGTGCTCGTCGCGGTCGGCGCACAGATGGAAGCCGAGGATCAGCACGATCGCCGCGACCATGCCCTCCGCGTTCCAGTAGGTGAGCGGGTAGTTGAGGCGGTCGGCGAAGAAGCTGCTGGCGGTGGGCCAGGTGTGCGGCAGCACGCGCGAGACCAGGCCGATCAGGCACACGGCCGCGAGCCCAGCGACGAGCGCGCGCAGCAGCCAGTCGAGGCGCTTGCGCGTATAGCGCACCGAGCCGAACAGCACGAGCGCCAGTACGTACAGCAACGTGCGTGAGAAGCTGTCCAGGACGTGGGCGGTGGCGTGCGCCCACAGCGCCGATGTCAGCTGGAAGGCGGCATACAGGACAAGCGCCGCAAGCGGGACAGCAAGCGCTCTGCTGAAACCCTCGAATGGCCGTGCGGCCAGCGTTGTTCGCAGCACGAGCGCCTGTGCGAACACGATCGTCGCAAAGCCGGTGGCGCTTGGAAAGTAGCCGCCGGCGTTGAAAGCGAGATATAGGAGCGACGCCGGCGCCAGCAGCACGAGGGCCACCCAGCCGATCGACTCGAGCGGCGCCCGCCGCGTCAGCGCGCCCACGGAGCCTGCCCGCGACGCTGCCTGCGACGCCGAGCTGCCCTGCACCGCCTCCGCTGACACGGCCGCTAGCCTACCGCGGGTGGCGACGGGCCGTGCTTCGCGGATTTTGCGGGTTCATCCATTTTTCGATCTTGCGCCGGGCATACGGTCGCACATAGGATCGCGGTGGGTGGCTCAGGTCAAAGGATGGTCCTGTGGCGATCCTGGCCCTTTCTATGTGAATCGTCGAGAGCGGGTAAGCCCGTACGTGCTGGGTGGAGATCCGAGCCATCAACAGTGACTCGGATGGTTTGATGGTCCATATCGACACCGACACAACCACATCAAAATCCGTGCGGCTGCTCGTCCACGGCCAGCTCGACCTCACCGCGACAGGTGCGTTCCGCGAAGCCCTGGCCGGTGCGGCGCGTCTGCGCATACCCGTGGAGATCGACCTCTCCCAGGTCGACTTCATCGACGGTTGCGGTCTGAGCATTCTCATGAATGCAATGGGCCGCGCTCGCCGCGCGGGGTTCGAGCTGACAATCGTCGACGCCTCCAGGCAGGTGCGTCGTTTGATCGAGATCACCGACACAGCCGACCGGCTTCCGTTGCTCGAGAGGGCGGACGGTCAGAGGGCGCGAGCGCAGCGAAGATTGCTCGGCGAGGCTCCGGCCGCCACGCAGGCCCCCGCCTTCAGAATCTGAAGCCGCCACGCAGGCTCCGCGTTCAGAATCTGAACGCGATCAGCGACAGACGCCCTATTGACGACTCCCGCGTCGGGCCACACACTGATGCACTGAAGGTAGCCCCATTCAGATGATTGGATTAATTATCCCATCTGTGATCCGAGGTGGCTACGCGTCAAATGCTGAGGTTTGAAAGGGAGACGATGAGAATGAGAGCGAAGCGCCTTGCAATGACCCTGAGCGCTGTGATGCTGACGGGCGTCGCCCTGCTGCCTGCCGGCGCCTCGGCACGCGTCACCCACGGGCAAAACCAGCTGATCCCCCTCTATGACAACGGCAATCCGACCGACTGGACCGAGGCCTGCTCCCAGACCAACGGCGCCGGCGACGGGTCGTGGATCATCGCCGACGTGGCCGAAGGGCAGGGCCCGGGCAGTGTCAGCGTGCCCTCCTGGGCGAGCGTGATCGGCAACTGCTACCGGTACAACCGAGCTTCGGTCATCGGCTACGTGTGGACCAACTACGGCAGGGGCGGTCAGGCCTCGATCGCCGGCATCGAGAGCCAGATCAAGGCCTGGTACTCGTTCTACCCGGGCAAGATCGCGGGGATCTTCTTCGACGGGGTCTCAGACACCGTTCCCGGGACCACCACGAGCAACCAGAGCTTCTATCGGACCCTGGCCTCCTATGTGCACACGCACGAGGGCAACAACGACGAGGTCGTGTTCAACTTCGGCGCGAATCCTGGCTCTGACTGGATGCTCGACTCCAGCAACGCCAACAACGCCGACATCGTGGTCACCTTCGAGGGGTCCTACAACACCCCCACCGAAGGTCCCTACACATCCTGGACCCAGGCTGCCTGGGAGCGACGCTACCCGGCCGATGACTTCGCCGCGCTCGTCTACAACGCTCCCGACGGTCCGGAAACGCCTCAGCCTGCGTCGGTGTGCGCCTCGCTGGCGCAACAGAACATCGGCTATGTCTACGTCGGAACCTGGTACGACCAGTTGCCCTCCTACTTTGGAGCTCTCCTGAACGACGCAGCTCAGGGCGCCTGCTGAGCACCGAGCGGCATGGTCCGAGGTTCAGGCGCCCGCCCGGGATGTGGACGGTCGGGCGCCCGACCGGCATGTTCACGGTTAGACGCCTCCAAGGCATATCGATGGTTAGACGCCTCCGGGGTATGTCGACGGTTAGACGCCACGGCATGTGGACCGCTGGGATCAGCCGAATAGTTCGATTGGCCGATCGGCGTTCATAGCCTGAACGTGAAAAGGGCCACGCGGTCGATTGACCGCGTGGGCCCTTGAAATCAGTCTGTATAGATCCGGTTTCGACCCGGTATTTCCTGTGCAAGCACTACCTGTCTCCCATCAAAGCCTGCCGCGGCGTGGCCCCGATCACCTCCGCCTCCAAGCGGAGTCGCTGATTGGAGTCCTCTCCGAGGAGGACGTGCTGCTGACGCGCGGGAGGGAGGGTTCGCTCGAGCTGCTGGTCGATGGCTATGCGCACGTGCTGGCGCTCGACGTGGACCGCATGCGACTCAAACGAGAGATCACCCGCCTTGCCGAATCGGGCGATCCGCGGGTGGCCGGAGAACTTCGCGAGCTCTCAGCGCTGCTGCATGACGTCACCGAGACAAGCGCAGAGTTGCGCGGGCGCCTCGACGCCGTGCGCGTTCGCGTGGAGCGCTGGGGTTAGACCGCTTCGCCTGGGTGTGCGCTCGGGCGGAGCGTTGGGCCAGGGAAGGAGCGCTGGGACCGGCCGGCGCTCAGATCAAAGAATCGCGGACCGCGCAGACGGCTGCCTGCAGGCGGTTCTCCACGTTGAGCTTCAGCAGGATGTTCGATATGTGGTTCTTGACCGTGTAGGGGCTGATGAACAGCTCTTGCGCGATCGCGGTGTTGTCCTTGCCGTCGACCACCAGGCGCAGGACCTCCTTCTCGCGGACCGACAGGCTTTCGGTCGTCGGGCGACGGTCGTTCTGCTCGTGATGGCGCAACTGGCGCAACAACGTCTTCGCCATCCTCGGCGAGACCATCGACTCGCCGGCGGCCGCCGCGCGCACCCCCGCCACGATGTCGCCGACCGAGGCGTCCTTGAGCAGATAGCCGCAGGCTCCCGCCAGCACCGCCTCGATGACGTCCGCCTCGTTTGCGGAGATCGTCAGGACCAGCACCTGGGTTCCAGGCGCCGTCTGCGCGATCTGCCTGATCGCCTCGTGGCCGGACATGCGCGGAAGGCTGAGGTCCATGATCGCCACGTCGGGGGCCTGGCGCTTGATGGCCTCCAGGCCCGACTCCGCGTTGGAGGCCTCGCCCACGACCTGGATCTCCTCCTGTTGAAGCAGCTCCCGCAGGCCGGTGCGGAAAAGAACGTGATCGTCGATCACGACCACTGTGATCGGTGTGGGCATCGCGCTGGGAGTCTAGATCGAGCCCTGGTCGTCCGTCGCTTGCGTTCATGCACTGAACGTCAGGATGAGTCGGGGGGCCCATTGACCGGCCCCACCCCCAGGCCGTCTAATTCAGGCCCAGTCAAACGCCTAGAGTTTGGATTCGGGCCCCAGGGAGTAGGACGGGCCTGCAGTGCTCGGATCCGGCAGAGTCCAGGGAAGGAGTAAGCCACCGTGTGCGGGATCATC
>DATHPT010000352.1:0-11785 GCA_035483615.1 Solirubrobacteraceae bacterium
CAGAAACTCGCGCTTACCCGTCCTTCAATTGAGTACATGACTTCATCACTCATCGTCGGGGTCGCGCTGCTCGTCGGCTGGGCCAGCGCTCTGCGCGGGAGCGCCCGCCACGACCTCATCACCCAGAGGCCCTACAACAACCAGTACAGCGACGCCTCCGCAGCACGCGACGAGCGCGCGCTCACGCTCGGCTAGCGCCCAGCCGTCCCATCCAGGGACGCAGGGGGTGTTGCGCGCCCTCAGACACCCAGGCTCGGCGGGACGCCCCGGGCGCCCCGCCAGGCGAGATCCGCCGCTCAGACCACCTCGAGCGCGTACTTGCCCTGCGCGCCGCTGCTGCCCTTCACCGGATATTCACCAGTGAAGCAGGCGTCGCAGTGGGTCACCCGGCTGGCATCCACCGCCTCGTACACGCCCTCCAGCGACAGGTAGGCGAGCGAGTCGCAGCCAAGCTCCTGCGCGATCTCCTCGACGGTGCGCTCGTGGGCGATCATCTCCTCACGCGTGGACATGTCGATCCCGTAGTGGCACGGATGCTTGATCGGGGGAGCCGAGATGCGCATGTGCACCTCGCTGGCGCCCGCGTCCCTGAGCATCTGCACGATCTGGCGGGTGGTGTTGCCACGCACGATCGAGTCGTCCACCACCACCAGCCGCTTGCCGCCCACGATCTCCGGCAGCGGGTTGAACTTCAGGCGCAGCCCGTGCTTGCGCAGCTCCTGGCCGGGCTGGATGAAGGTGCGGGCAACATAGCGGTTCTTGACGAAGCCGTCGTCCTGCGGCAGCCCGCTCGCACGCGCGAACCCGCGCGCCGCGGCGTTGCCGGAGTCGGGCACGGGGATCACCAGGTCTGCGTCCACCGGGGACTCGCGGGCCAGGATCTCGCCCATGCGCCCGCGGGCCACCTGCAGCACCTGACCGTTCATGCGCGAGTCGGGGCGGGCGAAGTAGATGTACTCGAACACACAGAAAGCCTTGCGGGCGTCCGGCAGCACGCGGCGGCTCTGTAGGCCCTGCTCGCCGAGCGTCACGATCTCGCCCGGCTCCACGTCGCGCAGCAGCGTGGCGCCGATGATGTCAAACGCGCACGACTCCGAGGCCACGCAGTAGCGCGCCGGAGCGTCGTCGGTCTCCTCCGACTCCGCCTGAGGGAGCACGCCGAGCGCAAGCGGGCGCAAGCCGTGTGGATCACGGAAGGCCACCACGCGATCCTTGGTCATCACGACGATCGAGAACGCCCCGTTCAGGCGCGGGAGCACGTCGGCGATCGCATCCTCGATCTGCTCAGCCGGATGGGTGGCGATCATCGCCGCCACGATCTCCGAATCGGAGGTCGAGCTGAACGTGACACCCCGCTCGGCAAGCTCGTCGTGCAGCTCCACCGCGTTGATGAGGTTCCCGTTGTGGGCGAGCGCCAGCTCGCGACTGGAGCCGTTGGTGCCCTCCGAGCGCTGCACCGGTTGGGAGTTCTCCCAAGCGTTGGAGCCCGTGGTCGAGTAGCGCACGTGCCCGATCGCCAGCTCCCCCTGCAGCGTGCGCAGATCGTTCTCGCTGAACACCTGGCTCACGAGCCCCAGCTCGCGGCGGGTCATGATGTTCCCTCCCCGGTCAGCCGCCGCGATGCCGGCCGACTCCTGCCCGCGGTGCTGCAGCGCGTACAGCGCGAAATACGACAGCCTCGACACCTCATGGCCGGGCGCGTATATGCCAAACACACCGCACTCATCGCGCGGTCCGTCGCGGTCCTCCGCACGGGGGCCAGCAGGCCTTCCACAAGGCATTGCTCCGTTCACGCTAGCAGCGTCGCTCATGCGAACAGCTCTCCAAGCGCACCGTGGGCCTGCGCCATCTCGACGAGCGTCAGCTCGATCGGGCCACCGTTCTCGGCAAGGTCGATGTGCAAAGCCTCGCCGCCGACCCTCCCGAGGATCCGCACGGACGTGCGCTCCCCGAGCGCGAGCAGCGCCGGCTCGCCGCCGCTCACCACAAACGCGCCCGAAACCTCGCCGAACAGCGCTGCCGCGGTCACGGGCGGGATGCCGCTCCAGTTCCCCTCGCGTCCCGTCGCGGCGGCCACCTCAGCCCCAAAGAACTCCTCCCCGAGCGACACCTGCGCTCCAAGCTCGCCGGCCAGGCAGCACTCCGCCAGCGCCACCGCCAGGCCACCCTCGGCGATGTCGTGGGCGCTCGAGACGGCGCCCGCCCGCACCGCCTCACGGACAGCCGCCTGCGCTGCAGCCACTGTCTCCACGTCGATCCCCGGCAGGCCGTCCGGCAGCGGCCGGCCGAGCAGCTTCGCGAGCTCGCTCGCCGGCAGCGAGGGCTCGAACGGGCCGACGATCGCCACCGCCTCGCCCTCGCGCGCGAATCCGAGCCGTCCCGCGCGACGCACGTCGGGCAGACTGCCGACCATGCCGATCACCGGCGTCGGATAGATCGGGCCGGCGCTCTCGCGGGTGGGTGGGCTCTCGTTGTAAAGCGACACGTTGCCGCCCACGATCGGCGCCTGGAGCGCGCGGCAGGCGTCGCCGAGACCGCGCACCGCCTCGGTCAGCTGCCAGGCGATGTGCCCCTTCTCGGGGTTGCCGAAGTTGAGGTTGTTGGTCGTGCCCAGCGGCTCGGCGCCCACGCAGGCCAAATTCGAGGCGCACTCGAGCACCGCGCCCACCGTGCCTGTGTAAGGGTCGGACGCCACCCGCCTGCCGTTGCAGTCGATCGACACGGCGATCCCCGCCACCGGCCCCGAGCCCTCGCCGAGCCCATGGATCGCACCCAAAGGGCGCACGGCCAGCACGGCCGCGTCCGCCTGCTCAGGTCGCCTGACCGTGCGCGACTGCACAATCGCGTCGTACTGCTCGAACAGGGGCCTGCGTGAGGCGATGTTCGGGGATGCCAGCAGCGCGAGCAGGATCTCGTTGGGCGTGCTGTTTTGGGGGAGGGTCGCCTCCGGCGACGGGTATGGCGTTCCCGTGGGCCTAACTGGCTGCAGGTCATAGAGCGGGCAGTCATCCACGAGCGCCCTCACCGGCATGTCGCCGACCAGCTCGCCCCCGCGGAACACCCTCATGCGACCGTTGTCGGTGACGCTGCCGATCGCCGCCCCGCCGACCTCCCACTTCTCGCACAGCTCGAGTACCGCCGCCACGTTCTCGGGCTCCACCACGCACAGCATCCGCTCCTGGGACTCGCTCACCATGATCTCGAACGGCTCCATGTCCGCCTCGCGCAGCGGCACCCGCGCCACGTCGACGTCGATTCCCACCTCTCCCTTGGAGGCCATCTCCGACGCCGAAGATGTGAGCCCAGCCGCGCCCAGGTCCTGCAATGAGACGAGCAGCCCCCGCCGCAGCAGCTCGAGCGAGCACTCCATCAGCTTCTTCTCCTCGAACGGATCGCCCACCTGGACCGTCGGGCGCTTGTCGTCGTCCTCGCCGAGCTCGGCGGAGGCGAGCACCGACGCGCCACCGATCCCGTCACGACCGGTAGATGCGCCGAACAGGACCACCGCATTGCCGACCCCCACCGCCGCGCTGGTGACGAGCTGCTTGCGCTCGGCTATCCCGAGCGCCATCGCGTTGACAAGGCAGTTCTGCTCGTAAGGCCCCTCGAAGTACAGCTCCCCACCGACCGTCGGCACGCCGATCGAATTGCCGTAGTGGCCGATCCCCGCCACAGCCCGGTCGAGCAGATAGCGCGAACGAGGGCTCGACGGATCGCCGAACCTCAGCGAGTCGAGCACCGCGATCGGCCGCGCGCCGATCGCGAAGATGTCGCGCAGGATGCCACCCACGCCGGTGGCCGCGCCCTGGAAGGGCTCCACCGCGCTGGGATGGTTGTGGGACTCGACCTTGAAGGCGCACACGAGCCCATCGCCGATGTCCACCGCGCCCGCGTTCTCACCCGGGCCCATCACCACGTGCCGGCCCTCGGTCGGCAGCGTCCGCAGCAGCTTCTTCGAGTGCTTGTAGGCGCAGTGCTCACTCCACAGCAGCGAGTACATCGCGAGCTCCACCTGGTTGGGCGCCCCGCCGCCCGCATCCGCCTGCTTCTTGCAGATCAGCTCGTACTCGGCCTCCGTCAGCCCGAGCGCCAGCGCGTCCTTGACCGTCGGCAAGGTGGCTGCCTCAGACACGAGCGCCCTCGACCGCCAGCCGCATCGAGGCGAAGATGCACAGCCCGTCGCTCGAGCCCGTCAGCTCATCCACTGCGTGCTCGGGGTGGGGCATCAGGCCGAACACGTTGCCCCGCTCATTGCGCACGCCCGCGATGTCCTGCAGCGAGCCGTTGAAATTCTCGCCCGGCGCATACCGCAGCACCACCTGGCCGCGCTCCCGCATCGCCGCGAGCGTCTGCCCGTCCGCGTGGTAGCGACCCCAGGAGTGCTTCGCCGGGATGCTCAGGATCGGATGCCCATCCGCTGCCGAGCCCTCCGAGCGCTCCCCACGCGCTCCTGCGCGCTCCGAGCGCTCCAACTCACCACCGGCACAAGCGCAGGTGAACGCCGTCTCCTCCTCCACCACCTCGAGGTCCACCTGCCTGAAGGTGAAGCGCAGGTTCGCGTTGGGCAGCAGCGCTCCGGGCAGCAGCCGCGCCTCGCACAGCACCTGAAAACCGTTGCAGATCCCGAGCACCAGGCCGCCGTCGCGGGCAAATGCGATCACCGACTCCATCACGGGGGAGAAGCGCGCGATCGCGCCCGCCCGCAGGTAATCGCCATAGGAGAACCCGCCCGGCACCACGATCGCATCGGCGCCCCGCAGGTCGCGCTCGCCGTGCCACAGCAGCTCCGCATCCCCCACCCGCCCGGCGGCGTGCAAGGCGTCAACCTCGTCGCAGGAGCCGGGGAACTGGAGGACGCCGAACTTCACGTCGGCTCAGACGGGGGCGCCGTCGAGGAGCTGTATCTCGTAGTCCTCGACCAGCGGATTCGCGAGCAGCTTCTCGCACATCGACTCGAGCTGAGTCGAATCCTCCACGTCCAGCTCCACCAGCCGACCCACGTGGACGTGTCCGACGCCCTCGAACCCGAGCGCAGGCAGCGCCCGCTGCACCGCCTCGCCCTGAGGGTCGAGGATGCCCGCCTTCGGGCGGATCAGCACCCGCGCCCTCACGCAGCCCACTCCGGCGCCCGCGCCCTCACGCGACCCTGCAGCACACACTCGCCCACGCGGTGCCCTCCAGCGCGCGCCCTCACGCGGTCCGCTCCAGCCATGCCTGAAACGGCTCGCCGGTGATCAGCTCGTATGCCTCCACATAGCGCGCCCTGGTTCCCGCCACCACCTGGTCGGGGATCGCCGGCGCAGGCGGCTTCTTGTCCCAGCCGCTTCCCGCCGCCCAGTCGCGCACATACTGCTTGTCAAAGCTCGGCTGGCCCCTGCCCAGCTCGTACCCGTCGGTGGGCCAGTAGCGCGAGGAGTCCGGTGTCAGCACCTCGTCGCCCACCACCAGCTCGCCGTCCTCGTCCAGTCCCAGCTCGAACTTCGTGTCGGCCAGGATCACCCCACGCTCGCGCGCGTGCGCAGCCGCATGGGAGTAGAGCTCGATCGAGATGTCCCTCACCCGTTCCATCAGCCCACGGTCCCCCACGAGCTCGGCGGCCCGCTCGAAGTCGATCGCCTCGTCGTGGCCCACCTCGGCCTTCGTGCTCGGCGTGAAGATCGGCTCGGGCAGCTGCTCGGACTCACGCAGCCCCTCCGGCAGCGCGATCCCCGACACCGCCCCGCTCGCCTGATAGTCCTTCCAGCCGGAGCCGGTGATGTAGCCGCGCACCACACACTCCACCGGCAGCATCCGCAACTTGCGCACCACCAGCGCCCGCCCACGCACCTCAGCGGGAACGCCGTCCGTCGCCGAGATCATGTGGTTGGCCACGATCTGCTTTGTCCGCTCAAACCAGAACGCCGACAGGCCCGTCAGCACCTTGCCCTTGTCCGGGATCGGCGTCGGATGGACCGCGTCATAGGTGGAGATGCGGTCGCTGGCGACCATCAGCAGGCGGTCGCCGAGGTCGTACATCTCGCGGACCTTCCCGCTGGCGATTAGGGGCAGGTCGGCGAGGGCAGCGGTCACGTGGCGCGATGCTAGCAACGGCGGGGGCGGCTCAGGCGGCGATGATCTGCGCCGCCAGGATCGCGGCGTTGCGGGCGTTGTCCAGCCCGACGCAGGCGACCGGCACACCGGGCGGCATCTGCACGATCGAGAGGATCGCGTCGAGACCGCCGGCGGCGGTCAGGCGACCCGACAGCGGCACCCCGATCACAGGCAGGTCGGTGTGCGCCGCAACCGCACCCGGCAGCGCCGCGGAGATGCCGGCGCCGGCGATCACCACGCGCAGGCCGCGCGACTTGGCGCTCTTTGCGTACTCGGCCACCGTGTCAGCTTCGCGGTGGGCGGACATCACCTGGATCTCATGCGGGATGCCACGATTGCGCAGCTCCCCGGCAGCCTTCTCCATCGCCTCCATGTCGCTTTCGGAGCCCATCACGATCCCAACCAGGGGCCCGTCCACGTCGAACTCCTCGAGCTGAGCCTGCACCTCGGCCTCGGCGAGCTCGGTTCGTATCGGGGTAGGGGCGGGATCGTTCATGGCGTGGCGACTGTCCCAGGGTGGGCACCCGCGGAGCTGTCCGCACGGCCGCCCGGTCCGGTCGAGGCTGATCGTCTGTGCGGCAGCATACGCGGCCGGCCGGGCCGACCTCTCTCTCGTCGGCGCCCGCCGCGAGCGCCTACGGCGTTGCTCACAGAGGCGTCGCCTACAGAGCGGCGATCAACTCGTCCACCGGGATCGCAGCCAGCGTCTCGTAGCGACCGGTCCCGCGCGAGCCGAGCTCGAGCGACACGCGCGCCATCGTCTTCTCGTCGGGAGCCTCCACCACGGAGATGAAGTCGACGTTGCCGAGCGTCGCCCACTGCGCCTTGACGGTGGCGCCAAGCTGCTCGACCTCCTTGTTCACCTCGCGAATGCGCTCCGGGTTGTTCTTCACCGTCTGCACGCCCTCAGGTGTCAACGTCGAGAGCATGATGTACGTAGGCATGACTCCTCCGTCCGTCGCGGGTCGGTTTCGCGCCACAAGAGCGCTCACCTCCCGTTGTACAGGATCGGCGGGCGGCAGGGATCGGCGGGGGGAGCGATAATCACTGGAGTGATCGCGCGCTACACACGCCCGGAGCTGGGCGCCCTGTGGACCGACGAGGCCAGGATGGAGACCTGGCGGAGAGTCGAGGTGGCGGCCTGCGAGGAGCTGCCCGCTCTACTCACTCTTACTGGTACAGGCAACGCGGGCGAGGGACCGGCTGCGGCGGAGTTGGAGACGATCCGAGCCGCCACATTCACTGTCGAGGCAGTCAACGAGCGCGAGCGCACCACTGACCACGATGTGGCGGCCTTCGTCGACGTGCTCTCGGAGAGCGCCGGCGGGGCGGGGCGCTGGATCCACTTCGGCCTGACCTCCTCGGACGTGCTCGACACGGCGCTCGCGCTGCAGCTGCGCGCCGCGGGCGAGGTGATCGTGCCGGGAGCCCATGCGCTCGTGCAGGCGCTCGCCAATCGTGCGCGCGAGCAGGTAGACACACTGTGCGTGGGGCGCACCCACGGCGTGCACGCCGAGCCGACCACTTTCGGCGTGAAGCTCGCGGGCTTCGCGTTCGAGGCGAACCGCAACGCGCTGCGCCTGGAACGGGCATTCGAGCAGGTCGCGGTCGGGGCGATCTCCGGCGCGGTCGGCACCTACGCCGCCACCAGCCCCGAGTTCGAGCGGCGCGTGCTCGAGCGACTGGGCCTGGCACGAGAGGACGTCTCCACCCAGGTGGTGGCGCGCGACCGTCACGCCCAGCTCTTGCAGGCGATCGCCCTTGCGGGCGCTGGACTCGAGCGACTTGCGACCGAGATCCGTCATTTGCAGCGCACCGAGGTGCGTGAGGCCCAGGAGCCCTTCAGGGCAGGTCAGAAGGGCAGCTCGGCGATGCCCCACAAGCGCAACCCGATCAAGAGCGAGCAGATCTCCGGGCTGGCGCGGGTATTGCGCGCCAACGCCCAGGCAGCGCTCGAGAACGTGGCCCTGTGGCACGAGCGTGACATCTCCCACTCCTCGGTCGAGCGTGTGATCCTGCCCGACTCGACGATCCTGATCGACCACATGCAGCGCAGCGCGACCGCGCTCGTGCAGGGGCTGGTGGTGAACGAGCAGAGGATGCTCGCCAACCTCGAGATGACCCACGGGGCGCTGTTCTCCCAGCGAGTCCTGCTTGCGCTGGTGGAGGGAAATCCGGGTCGCGGCCGCGCACCGATGACCCGCGACGACGCCTACCGCATAGCCCAGGAGCTGGCGCAGCGCGCGTGGGACCAGGGAATCCCCCTGCGCGACCTGCTCGCCGGTGACGAGCGCGCGGCCGGGCTCGACCTGGAGGCTATCTTCGACTACGGGCACTACACGCGCTACGCACACGAGATAGTGGCGCGCCTGGACGAGATCGCCTGAGGCCGCCGGCGCAGCGCGGCCGCCTGCGCTAGCGAGGGCACCGGACGAAAGGCCTATTGTGGGCGTCCGTGCGCCTGCGTACTGTCCGCGCCATGAAAACACACAAACACCTGACCTACGCCAATGTCGTAGCCACACTCGCGCTCGTCTTCGCAATGAGCGGCGGGGCGCTGGCCGCAAGCAAATATCTCATCACCTCCACCCAACAGATCAGTCCGAAAGTGGTTAAATCCCTGAAAGGGAAAGCCGGAAAGACCGGAAAGACCGGGCCGACAGGCCCGATTGGACTCGCTGGACCCCAGGGTAAGGAAGGAGCCTCTGGAAAAGAAGGTAAAGCGGGCAGCGCCCTCGCCTACGCGCACGTCGTATGGAACGGCACAACCGCCGCATTCGACACCTCTTTGACCTCCGGCATGGGTGAAGCAACGGTGACCCATAAAGCCACCTCAGCGTTTTGCTTCGGCAAATTGCCATTCACACCCAAGAACGTCCAGGTGACCGCGGACTATGGGAACTTCTTGACCGAAGAACCTCACGTGCAGGTGCAGATCGTACCCGCGGCGGAAAAAACGTTCGATTGCGAAACAGGGGAAACGGTCGAGGTCGCAACCGCAGGAAAAACAGGTTGGGCGCCGATGTCCTTCTACGTGTCATTCAACTGACAAGCTGACGCAGGACAAAGGGGACGGCGCTCGCGTCGTCCCCTTTTGCTTGTCTGCATGAGGTCAGTCGGCCTCTATCACTGCTTCGGTCTTCTCTAGCGATATCTGCCCTTCGACCGCATCGGCGATCACCTCTTCTCCGGCGTGGAATCGACCCTCCAGCAACGCGAGCGCCAGCTTGTCAATCAGCTGCTTCTGAATCACGCGCCGCAAGGGCCGTGCCCCATAGGTCGGGTCATAGCCCATGTTCCCCAGCAGCTCGCGCGCGCTGGGCGTGATCTCCAACCGCACACCACGCTCTGAGACCCGCTCGCTCACGTGTGCCAGCTGGAGATCCACGATCTCCGATATCTGGTCGCGGGAAAGCGGCTCGAAGCGCACGATGTCATCCAGCCGGTTGATGAACTCAGGCTTGAAATAGGTCGTCAGCTCGGCGCGCATGTCATCGCCTGTCGCCGACACCGGAATGTTGGAGGTCATGATCAGCACCGTGTTCTTGAAGTCCACCGTGCGACCCTGTCCATCGGTGAGCCGTCCGTCGTCCATCACCTGCAGCAGTGTGTTGAACACGTCGGGATGGGCCTTCTCGATCTCGTCGAGCAGCACGACCGAGTAGGGACGGCGGCGCACCGCCTCTGTGAGCTGTCCGCCCTCTTCGTAGCCGACATAACCGGGTGGCGCGCCGACGAGCCTGGAGACAGAGTGCTTCTCCATGTACTCGCTCATGTCGATCCGAACCATCGCGTCCTGGGAGTCGAACATGAACTCGGCCAGCGCTCGCGCCAGCTCGGTCTTGCCCACGCCGGTGGGCCCGAGGAACAGGAACGTGCCAATCGGGCGGTTGGGGTCCTGCAACCCCGCCCGCGAGCGGCGCAGCGCGGTGGCGACCGCCTCGACCGCCTCGTCCTGTCCCACCACACGTTCGTGCAGACGCTCCTCCATGTGGATCAGCTTCTCCACTTCACCCTCCAGCAGGCGCGAAACGGGAATGCCGGTCCAGCGCGCCACGACCTCGGCGACGTCCTCGGCATCGACCTCCTCCTTCAGGAACTGAGGCACACCAGCCCCCGCCTCGCCGCTGTTCTCACGTTCACGCTCAGCGGCTTCGTGCTCGACCAGCGTCCGTTCCAGCTCGGGGATCTCGCCGTAGAGGAGCTTGGCCGCCCGATCCAGATCGGATTCGCGCTGGGCGCGCTCGAGCTCGTTGCGGGCGCGTTCCAGGCGCTCTTTCGCTTCGCTCACGTCCTTGATCGCATCCTTCTCGCGCTGCCACTGCGCCTTCATCTCGACGGAGCGCTCGCGCAATTCGGCCAGCTCCGCCTCGATCGCCTCACGACGCTGCCGGGAGGCCTCGTCCTTCTCCTTGCGCAGCGAGGTGAGCTCGATCTGGAGCTGCATCACGCGCCGATCCACCTCGTCAATCTCGGTTGGCACCGAGTCGATCTCGATCCGCAGCCGCGAAGCGGCCTCGTCGATCAGGTCGATCGCCTTGTCGGGCAGGAAGCGGTCGGCTATATAGCGATGGGACAGGGTGGCGGCGGCGATCAGCGCGCTGTCCTGGATGCGCACCTGGTGATGATTTTCATAGCGCTCCTTCAACCCGCGCAGGATCGCGATCGTGTCCTGCACGGTCGGCTCGCCCACCATCACGGGCTGGAAGCGGCGCTCCAGGGCAGCGTCCTTCTCAATGTGCTTGCGGTACTCGTCGAGCGTGGTGGCGCCCACGCAGCGCAGCTCGCCGCGCGCGAGCATCGGCTTGAGCAGGTTGGCGGCGTCGACGGCGCCCTGGGCGGCGCCTGCCCCGACGATCGTGTGAAGCTCGTCGAGGAACAGGATCACAGTGCCCTGCGCCTCTGACACTTCCTTGAGCACGCCCTTCAGGCGATCCTCGAACTCACCGCGATAGACGGCGCCGGCGATCAGCGCGCCGATGTCCAGGGCGATCACACGCCGCTCGCGCAGCGACTCTGGCACGTCTCCGGACACCACGCGCTGAGCCAGGCCCTCGACGATCGCGGTCTTGCCCACTCCAGGCTCGCCGATCAGGACGGGGTTGTTCTTCGTACGCCGCGAGAGCACCTGGATCACGCGGCGGATCTCCTCGTCGCGCCCGATCACCGGGTCGAGCTTGCCCTGCTCGGCGAGCTCTGTCAGATCGCGCCCGAAGCGCTCGAGCGGCTTCTGCTCCTCCTCCGGCGGCGCCTGCGCGGCGGCCGCCTGTCCGTTGGGCGGCGTCATCGGTCAATCCTCGTGCTCATCAGTCGCGTGTCCCCGATCTGCCGGCTCCTCGACCTGCTCATCAATCGCGCATCTCCGGCCTGTCGGCTCATTTGATCGGTACCCGAAACGGCGAGCGTGCATCCGCGGCGCGCACCATCTGTGTCCCAGGCCGCCCGCCGGGGAACGGAACCAGCTCCGCGCGGAAGGAGCGCCTGACCTCCTCGAGCTCTTTGGCGAGCTCGACCTGGGCGCGCAAAGCCTGCAGCTCAAGCTCCTCGATGCGCGCGTGCATGCTCTGCACCTCGCTCTCGAGGTCGAGCACGCGCTGCACCCCGGCCAGGTTGAGGCCCAGCTCGGCGGTCATCTCATGGATGCGGCGCAGCTTCTCGACGTCCAGCTGGGAATAGAGCCGCGTGCCCTTCGGCG